>NZ_JAIXST010000351.1 GCF_027484545.1 Runella sp.
AATGAACTTAATAACAGGCCAAGAAAAAGACATGATTTTCAAACACCAAATCAAATTTTTAATCAATTAACTAACCATCAAGAAGTTGCATTTGTAACTTGAATCCTGCCCTCTATTTATAGACAAGTAGCAAATGCAGTACCACCAAGATTAGCCGAAGCAGTTGCTAAACTATTTCCATTAGATATGTATGAGAATTCCGAGCAAACCTTTTCCGAATTACAAATGGCGTTGGGCTGAATATACTCCAACTGAAGGCTTAAATAACCCAGTAAGATTCATGGGTATAGTGAGAGCTATCTACAAGCATCAGGGAAAGCCTAAAAGCACCACTGATATCCATGAAGATTTACGTAAAGTTGAACTGGAAACAAATCAACTTACTGGCGAAGCTATAACTTTGGCACGGGAAGGTAAGCGTAATTTATTTCGTAACTCTGATCGGTATTGGAAAGCATTAGGCTTGTTAGAACCCAAAAGCAGAAAATTTCAACTTACCTCTTTTGGCAACAAATTAGCTGAAGGTAAAATCACTCAAAACGAGTTTGCTATTTCAGTTATTAAGACCCTTAGCTTACCCAATGAGCATATTGAGCCGAAAAACGAAATCGAAACTTGGGAGTCAAATAAACTCAGAATCAAACCTTTAGAGCTGATTTTGCAAATCATTAAAGCACTATTACGAAAATTTTGGTGAAAAGAACAGTTATCTAACCCCGTTTGAATTACAGAAAATAGTTATTCCCTACGCTGGTGATAACGCAACATTAGAGGAATACGTGATTGCGATTCAAGCCTATAGAAATGGCAGTTTGGATGTTGATACCTTCCCTAACTGTGCAACCCTGGCAAATGACAAAAGAATGGTACGCGAGTTTTTACTTTTTCTATCCCACTATGGGTTTTGTGACAGAATTCAATCCGGCAGAAAAAGTATTGCGGATGAAAAGTATAGTTTACGAAAAGATTTCATTTATGAAATTGATGAAATCAGTAGAATACCCTCTTTAAACATCGAAGTTGGAAATGTAGTAAAAGAGCTTAGACGCAATCCGGTAATAGTTGACATTGAAAGGCAAAAAGTAATGACAAGGGTATTAGCAAGACCTCAACAGGCTAATTTTCGTAAACAGGTACTCTCCAAATTTGATTATACCTGTCTGCTGACAGGCGAAAAATTAGGTATTGTTTTAGAAGCCTGTCATATTATCCCTGTAGAAAACAAAGGTAACGATGTCTATGAAAATGGATTTTGTTTTAGGTCGGATATTCATATACTTTATGACACAAAAAATATACGAATAAGACCCGATGGACACATAGAATATTCAGAAGCTTTACAACAAAGTATTAGTTATGCAAATCTGCCGACGCATATTAAAATCCCGGATTTTATTTCTGAAGAAGCCTTAAATTGGCGTTATGATTATTATTAAGAATTCACTAATCGCGGCGGCGAATCACTCAATCAATCAAAATAATGGAATACCGTATCGAAAAAGACACCATGGGCAAGGTAGAAGTACCAGCTCACGTGTATTGGGGCGCACAAACCCAGCGCTCTATTATGAATTTCCCGATTGCTCAAGACATTAATAAAATGCCCAAGGAAATCATTCGGGCGTTTGCATACCTGAAAAAAGCCGCTGCCATCACCAATTTTGAGGCAGGCATCCTTCCCGAAGACAAGAAAAACCTGATTGCTCAGGTATGTGACGAAATTTTGGACGGCAAACTCAACGACCAATTTCCGTTGGTGGTTTGGCAAACAGGTTCAGGAACCCAGTCAAATATGAACTGCAACGAAGTGATCGCCTACCGCGCCCACGTTATCAACGGTGGGTCATTGTTGGATGAAAAGAAATTTTTGAATCCCAACGACGACGTCAACAAATCGCAATCATCGAACGATACGTTCCCAACGGCAATGCACATTGCGGCGTATCAGATTTTGAGCAAAATAACCATTCCGGGCATCGAAAAACTCCGTGACACACTCCAAGCCAAGTCGGAAGCCTTCAAGGATGTGGTAAAAATCGGTCGCACCCACTTCATGGACGCTACTCCGCTGACGCTCGGTCAGGAATTTTCGGGCTATGTATCACAATTGAATCACGGACTTCGCGCCATTAAAAATACCTTGGCGCATTTGTCAGAATTGGCGTTGGGCGGTACGGCTGTAGGTACGGGAATCAATACCCCCAAAGGTTATTCGGAAAATGTAGCCGGTCACATTGCCGCTTTGACAGGTCTTCCTTTCATTACGGCTGAAAACAAATTTGAAGCCCTTGCCGCTCACGATGCTATTGTTGAATCTCACGGTGCGTTGAAAACCGTCGCTGTGAGTTTGATGAAAATTGCCAATGACGTTCGGATGTTGTCATCAGGCCCTCGTGCGGGTATTGGTGAAATTCACATTCCTGACAACGAACCGGGCAGCTCTATCATGCCCGGCAAAGTAAACCCTACACAGTGCGAAGCCATGACAATGGTGGCCTGTCAGGTAATGGGTAATGACGTAGCTATTAACATTGGCGGTTCAAACGGTCACTTTGAGTTGAACGTGTTCAAGCCGGTAATGATCTATAACTTCCTGCACTCGGCCCGTTTGATCGGGGATGTCTGCGTGGCGTTCAATGACAAATGTGCCGTGGGTATCGAGCCATTGACTGAAAATATCCGTAAGCACGTTCACAATTCATTGATGTTAGTAACGGCGTTGAACCCCAAAATCGGGTATTACAACGCCGCTGCCATTGCACAGGACGCTCACAAACGCGGCATCACGCTCAAACAGGCTTCCTTAGAATTTGAATTGAAAGGCTTGGACTTCACGCACATGACGTCAGAGCAGTTTGACGAATGGGTTCGTCCTGAAGACATGGTGGGTGGGTTGAAATAGTTTACGATTTTTACGTTTTCTGGTTACAGGTTTATGTTGAGTCGGTTGCTAAGAGCAGCCGACTTTTTTTGTTTCCTAAAACGCCTCAAAACACAAATCCAACGCCTTAGAATCCTGAAAAAGCGGTTTGCTCAATGCATTTGGGAGAGAAATAGATTCAGAAATACCTTTGAAAAATTTCTCATAAACAGCCTGAATCAATGAACATCATAGGCAATTTAGCCCTCATCATTACCGCTCTTTGTTACTTTGGTCTTGCCTCCATGGCAGGAAAACCTACTCCCGGCGGCGACGCGGGCGTGGGGCACGCGTTCGCCCTTTTCTTTTTATTTATAGGATTGGTCGTTGGGCTCATCATTACTACAGGCATCATTTTTCTAAAAGGTGATTTTGAATGGGTTTCGGCTATTCCTTCCCTTCGAAACTCGTTGGTTGTTGCCGGGATAGTATCACTGCTGGTGATGGCTTTTTACACCGCTATGGGAGAAGGCGGTGCCCCTTGGATTGTTAAATTTCTCGGAAAATATACCATTGTCTGGCTGATGCCGCCCGTTTTAGTAGGCGGATTTATGTTGCTGAACCCTTCATTACAGACGTATGTGCCGAGCGCTGTCTGGCAGTGGCCGTTCAAGGCTATTATATCGGTGAGCATTTTATGCTGTGTGTTGATGGTGGGAGAATGGCTCGTGCGTATCCCCGGCAACTTGGCTCAACAAGCCACTGCAAGAAAAGCGTACGACGATACTCGAAGACAGGAGTTTTTAGCCCAAATTGAACGGAATAACCCCAAGACCGAAATGGTCCTGATTCTGGTTTTTACCACCAAATACCAAGATAAAGCAGTGCGGGAAGCAGCCCTTGCTAAAATCAAATCCAACCCGCAATGGCAGGAATATCTCGTAGACCGCTTACAAACCCCTTGGGCAGACGAGATTTTTCGTTTTCTGGCTGACAATGATGTAGAAAACAGACAGCTTTTTGCCGAGTCCATCAAAACGGGAATTTTGATGATGGCCGAAAAATTTAAGGACGGTATGGAACGTACCCATACATTTCACGAAGGTCAATTTTATACTGAAACAGAATCGGTATTACAAACACTGGAAAAATTCAAGGACTTTGGCGTTGATTACGTACCTGCCGTTCGCAAACTGAGGAAGGCGTTGGATACTCGCCTGAAAAGTTATCAGCACGCAGCCAATTTAAGATGCATTCCTTTACTGGACGCGTGGCTAAAAAACCACTCCTAATATTCTCTATCTCTTTTGATTTGTTTTTTACGATTCAATTACCAAAACAGACGGTTTAAGAATTTGAAAATACGGTTCAATGACACTGTATTTTCAGATTGGAACGTGTCGCCTACTTTTGAACCCTAACTCCGCCAAGAAATTACGTAATAGCTACTTGGAGTTTAGAGAGTAGTTTTTGGGTTTGGTTGGTTATGGGCTCAAGCACCCAATTGCCATTGATTCTTACTTTTCTAACCT
>NZ_JAIXST010000143.1 GCF_027484545.1 Runella sp.
TAACGGTTACGGCCGTGTTGGGCAGGGTGAGTGCTTTGGATTGTGCTTCCCGAAGCCTTGCCCAATTGCTTTCAGTTGGGGTGTAGTTTAAATCTTGAAAATTTGCCAGTTGTACTCCCAGAAAAGGCAACTTGGGGTCATTCCAAAGTCGTCGACAATCATTGATGAGCGCCGACATAAATGCATCGTAGGGTTCGGGGTTGGCAGTATTACTTTCGCCCTGATACCACAAAAATCCTTTTACTTTCATGGGTAAAACGGGCGCAATCATGGCATTATAAAGTGCTGTTGGCTGATTTTGGCGAACTAATCCGCCACCGCCAATCCCGTCTGAATTGATAGGCTGATACACTTCCCCAATTTTATACTGCCAAGTACCTTTGAGGTCAATTTCTTCGCCGTTGACAGTCATAATATAAGGCTTATCCGGCACAAAGCCGCCTTTTCCTGCGGTATTTGTTACCCTAACCACAAAGGTATTTTTGCCCGGTTTCAGCAAATCGGACGGGATTTCGTAGCGTCGGGGCGGGTATTGACACGTTATATTGCCAACCTTTTTTCCATTAACATACATTTCGTCGGCATCCACGATGCGTCCCATGAATAGCTTAATGGATTTACCAATCCAGCTTTGCGGCACTTCAAACTCTCTCCGAAACCAAACTATCCCATTCAAATCTTTCAATCTCTGGTCTTCCCAAAACCCGGGAATATTGAAATTTCTCCAACCTTTTGGTTGATAATCAGCACTTTCCCAATGCTCAATTGTCCCTAAATCACGTACCGTCGGACGAATAGGAATAGGTCGACGATTGAATGAATTCACATAAACGGTGTCTTTGTTTTGGGCGATGATTTTCTGAATATCTCCAAAATTTTTGTAACCTCCCTCGCTTATCCATGCCTCAATCGGCGTACCTCCCACCGAACTGTTGATGATTCCGATGGGCATTTTGTATTTTTCATAAATTTCTCGGGCAAAAAAGTACGTGACAGCACCAAACGTAAGCACATCTTTTGGATTGGCCGTTTTCCATTGACCTTGCGGAAAATCATCTTTAGGACCATTCAAGTCCGTAAGAGTTTGAGCAAAAAAATTGCGAATGTCGGGATAATTGGCCGAGGCAATGTCTACGGGGTATTTTTCTTTAACCCGCTCCATCGGCAACACCATATTTGACTGCCCACTGCACAACCATACATCTCCCAACGCTATATTTTTGATTCTGACTTCATTTTTGCCTTTCAAAACCATTTCATAACCGGTTCCGGCCGATTGCGGCGGAAGCTGAATTTCCCATTGTCAGCAGTCGTAGTTTTGAATGTTTTTTTATTGAAATTCAACTCGAATTTTTCTTTGGGAGATGCCCAACCCCAAATTTTGATGGGTTGGTCTCGTTGCAAAACCATATTATCGGAAATCAGTTTGGGCAAACGGATTTGTGCTTGGGTTGGTAGGCAAATCCCCAAGAGAAAGGCAAAAATTAAGATAGACTTCATACTGTTTAATGAATAACTCTCTTAGACTTTTGAGGGACTTTCAGAACGGCATCGAAAGCCGGTTTCGGTTGTTTGTTTCTATCCCAAAGTAGAGGATAATTAGTGCGATTTTGAATCGGATAACCGTTTTTCCAAGACATTCCATCGTGGATGCCCCACATGGTGACGCGGTCAATTTTGTCTCTTTTTCGGTAAAAAATTTCAAAGAGTTGGGCATACCTATCCGCTAAAGCCTTCTGTATCGAATCGGGTAAGCCGTTGGGGTAAGGGTCTAAAAACGTTTTAAATTCCTCGTTTTGAAACTGTTTTTCGCCCATTCCCTGTCCAATAATTTGTCCTTCTTTGGTGAGCGGCAACACGTCTACGTCCAATTCCGTAATCATCACTTTCAAACCCAACGCCGCATACGCGTCAATCGCCGCTTCGATGTATTCGGTTTTGGGATAGTTTAATCCCCAATGTCCCTGTATACCGATACCGTCAATACGGATACCTTCTTTTTGTAGCATTTTTACCATTTTGACAATACCGTCACGCTTTGTCGGACGCCAGGCGTTGAAATCATTGTAGTATAATTCGGTATTGGGAGCGTATTGTGCGGCGTATTTGAACGACAATTTTACCAATTCGTCGCCATCACCAATGCCTTTTACCCAAGTAGTAGGTCGATAACTGCCGTCGTCATCAATGACCTCATTTACTACATCCCATGCATCCACATTGCCAGCATACCTGCCTGCGACGGTTTTGATATGCTCGTGCAAACGCTCTGCAACGGCTTCCTTCGATTTGGGATTGCCCTTTTCGTCCTGAAAAAACCACGAGGGAGTTTGATTATGCCAAACGAGTGTATGGCCTATGATAAACATGTTGTTTTTCTTACCAAACTCAATGTAAGCATCGGCCGGCTCGAACTTAAAAACTCCGGGTTGCGGATTAATGAGCCCTGCTTTCATAGAGTTTTCGAGGGTAATGGTATTAAATTGCTTCACTACTATTTCCTGCGATGCCTTATCTCGTCCCGAAACAACAGCGTCATTGACCGAAACCCCCATTTTAAAAGCATCTTTATACGCTACTTTGAGAGTAAGTTGAGCGTCTGAAAAAGTAGCTGTCAGCGCAAAAAAACTAAAAATGAGCGCTTGAATACCTGACTTCATGATTTATCATTTGTAATGTACTGATTTCGAAAGTATTGTTTTTGATGAATTTACCCGAACGAAAGCCAAATACCGAATATGATTCCTGAAACACTGTAACACAGGTGAGCTTAACCACTTTTGCATAAATGACCAATTTGTTTATTGAACTTTGGTTTTTCGTAGACTATTAATTATTACCTATGATAATTAAATATTATCATAGGTAATAATTAATTTTGCTTCTAAACCTATTTATAAACTCATGGAAGAGAATCGCAGTCTTCAAACAGTACCTATAACTACCAACCAACTGCAAATCACAGAAGTCCTTGCGGGGAAAGTCGCTAACTATGCACGCAAAGGCTTGGAAGGGGCACTAAACACCCAACGGGCTTATAAATCGGATTTGAAATACTTCAAAGAATGGTGCGATGAAAATGGGCAGAGTGAATTGCCCGCTTCGGCTTCAACCTTGGCTGCTTATGTGTCGCACTTAGCCGATACCCACAAGTGGGCGAGCATTAATCGAAAATTAGCGGCCATCAGCAAATTGCACGAATTGAATAATTTGGACTTACCTACCAAAGACAAGGCGTTCCGAGCTGTAATGGAAGGAATCAAACGGACAAATGGCGTACGCCAAAAACAGGCCCCTGCTTTTAAAATGAACGATTTGAAAAAAATCCTGCGAGCTATGGACATTACAACTCATTCTGGACTACGAGATAAATGTCTTATCCTGTTAGGTTTTGCCGGAGCCTATCGTCGCTCGGAATTAGTGAGTTTGAATATTGAAGACGTGGATTTTAACGACGACGGTGCCATTATTTCATTGTCAAAAAGCAAAACCAATCAATATGGAGAGGCAGAAGAAAAAGCTTTTTTTTATAGTCCTGAGGCTGATTTTTGCCCCATTCGGAATTTGAAACAATGGATTAATCGTTTGGAAAGACAGACGGGCCCGCTTTTTGTCCGAGTTCGTAAAGGGGATAAAATCACGGAGGAACGTCTGAATGATATGACGGTATACGAGACCGTAAAAAAATACATGGGTGACCGTTATTCCGCTCACTCCTTACGAGCTTCTTTTATCACGATTGCTAAAATAAACGGAGCCGATGATTCGGAAATTATGCGCCAGAGCAAACACAAAACAAGCTTAATGATCCAACGTTATACCCGAATTGAAGACATCAAACAGCACAATGCCGCTACAAAATTAGGGTTGTAGGCTCAAAAACACCTTTTTGAAGCGCCTTAGAATCGAATATTTGCCTGAATTTTATAGGTAGTCTATTTCAGCAGATTCTGAAAAGGTATTTTTGGGGTGCTATTTTCCATAAACGCGTTTTAACTTCGTTTATAAAATTGGTTGTCGTTCCCCATTGTTGCCAATTAATACCCAAACCGGGTTAATTTTAGGTACAATATGACAATGACATGTCTCCCCGTTTATTTCATTGATTATATCAAAAAAGTGTTCAGAAACGTTCTTGAGTAGTCTATTCCAAAACCCATAAATTGTATTTTTTTAGGTTTACCAAGGAAAAAAAGGTTAATTGTGGTATATGCTGTAAATTCCTATGAACGTGGTTCATCGTCACATTTGGTGAAAGTTGGAGATCCCCATCAGGATGACTCTTTTGCGGAGCAGCTCAAAACTAGCTCTTCCGTACATTTGACGCTTGATA
>NZ_JAIXST010000280.1 GCF_027484545.1 Runella sp.
ATTCGATGATTAGGACTATTGCGAACTAAATCTTGTAATTGTTTTTGTTCTTCCTCACTTAATGTGACATATTTTTTTTGCATCATGATACAAAAATATAAAAACTCGGAAACTTTTGCTTAACTACTTAAATGTGAAACTTTTATTTTTAGTTTAAAAAAGGATAATCAGTATAACCTTCGTCTTTCCCTCCATACATAGTGGCTCTGTTAGGTTCGTTTAACTCAGTATTCAATTCAAATCGTTTTGGTAAATCAGGGTTTGCTAAAAATAAAGAACCGTAAGAAATGAGTTTTGCAATCCCTTTTTCTAATTCTGCTTCACCTGTTTCTTTAGTGTAACCACAATTAGCAATAACTGTATGTTGCGTTAGTTTTCCAAATGTTTCGATTGTATTAACCGGATAATTTGGGAATTTGTCAATTGGAAAAGGAACTTTCATTAAATGTATATATGCCAACGGCAACTTATTCAGTTCATTTATTAAAGAGGTAAATTGTTCTATAGGGTTTTGATGAATAATGTTGTTGTAAATGCTTGTTGGTGATAAGCGGATAGCCACCTTGTCACGGCCAATCGCCTTAATCATTTCCTGCATTATTTCTAATACAAAGCGGTTACGATTTTCGTTACTTCCCCCATATTGGTCATCTCTTTGATTTGCACTTTCCGCTAAAAACTGATTAGGCAAATAGCCAAATGCGGCATGTAGTTCAACCCCGTCAAAACCTGCTTCTATTGCATTTACAGCTGCTTGTTTATAATCTTGAACAATGTTGATTACTTCTTTTGTATTTAATGCTCTTGGAGTTTCATAATCTTTCATTCCTTCCATAGTAAAATGCTGTTGCTCTTTGATTTCAATAGCTGATGGAGCAACAGGTTGTTTCCCGTTTTTTACAAGTGAATGACCAACACGTCCCGTGTGCCAAAGTTGAGCATAAATAATACCTCCTTTTTCGTGAACAGCCTGTGTAACTTTTTTCCAGGCAGCAATTTGTTCAGGAGTATAAATGCCTGGTGTAAGAGGGCTTCCGATGGCTTGTTGAGAAATATTTATAGCTTCGCTGATGATTAAACCTGCACTCACTCGTTGAGTATAATACAATACTGTAGTGTCTCCTACAATACCGTTACTATTGGCACGAGAACGTGTCATGGGAGCCATTACCATACTGTTTTTAAGTGTCTTATTGCCCACTTTTGTAGATTCTAATAATTTCATTTTTTTTACTTTTAAAAAATTAAGTTGCAAACGTACTTTCATTACTTTACTTTTGAAAGTAGTTACACTAATGTACAGTAGTAACCGAATGTACAGCAATGAATAAAATCAATAAGTTATGGTGAAAAATAAAATAAGTGTTTCTGAAAAAAACTGCACATTAAAAGATGTTTTGGATATTATAGGCGGAAAATGGGCAATGCCCATCATTTATATTTTGTCAAAAGGCAAAATGCGTTTCAAAGAAATAGGAAGAAGTATTGAAGGAATCAATACAAGAATGTTGGTCAAGGAGTTGAAAAATATGGAAGCTAATGGAATTATAACAAGAGAAGTTTTCGCAACTGTTCCGCCAACCGTTGAATATACTCTTACTGTCAAAGGTGAAAAATTACTGCCGAGTATTAGGTCATTGTACAGTTGGGGGCAAGAATTTGCCGGCTGAATTCTTTTGGGCTGGCTTCATTGTGTTTGTAGTCAACTAATTGATTTTCAGTGTATCGTTTTCTGTTTTCTCTTTAGATATGGCATAAGCACTACAAAATAGGTAAGGCGTTTAAGCGTCATAAAAATGGCTGCCGGATAATCATCCCCGGCAGCCATTTTACTTTTAAATCGAAACTTTTTTCATCCAATCCGCATCTACTTTTAGGCTTTCAATAGAAGGTCCTGGGTATTCTTCCTGCTCAACGAGGTAGTATTTTACGCCTGCTTTTTTGGCTGCTTTGAGAATGGTCGCAAAATCTATCGAACCTTTTCCCAAATCCTTTTGAGTTACTTTGCCGTTGTTGTCTTTTACCATGTCCTTGATGTGGACGAGTTCGTAGCGTTTTCCGTATTTTTCAAGGTGAGCTACAGTATCCTGTCCGGCAGCTACAATCCAGCAAAGGTCCAATTCAAACATAACGTATTTGGGGTCGGTATTGGCCAAAAGTAATTCGTGAGGAATTTGCCCCTCCAGCGGTTTGAAGGAGTAATCGTGGTTGTGGTAGCCAAATTTCATACCTGCTTTAGTTACTTTTTCACCTACCTGGTTGAAAAGATCCGCTTTTTGTTTCCACGCATCCAATGTTTTTTGAGGGCCCAAGTACGGGCAAAGCATGTATTTTAGGCCCGCTTCGGCACCGCGCTCGATGTTTTTGTCCAAATCCTTGTTCATATCGAAGTGCGTACTCACCATTTTTACGCCCATATCGCCCAAGAACGTCTTACATTCTTTAGGGGCCATTCCCCACAGAAAATCGGGACCGCCGTAGCTTTCAAATTGGGTATAGCCCATTTCGGCCAACTTTTTCATGGTTCCTTTGGCATCTTTGGGCATCAAATCACGCACACTGTACAGCTGTACCCCAAACTTTTTGATGGACTTGGCTTCTGTAAAAAGGCTCGGGGTTAAAATAGCGCCTGCGCTCAATAAAGCAGACTGTTTGATAAAATCACGACGGTTCATTTGTGTATTGGAGGTTTGTTTTCAGGAAAAAAACGAAAATTGTGCTTTCTACTTGCACATAGGTGAGTATTTTTGCCTAACTATTTAATATTATACCTGTGTATTCTTTCCCACAAATTTTTCTCAAACCCAACCGTGACGAAGCTGTTCGCCGTTTCCATCCGTGGGTATTTTCGGGGGCTATTGCCCGCGTAAAAGGCCAAACGGCTGATGGTGAAATCGTTGAAGTATGCGATAGCCGCGGGCAATACTTGGCTACGGGTCATTTTCATAACGGAAATATTGCCGTAAAGCTCTTTAGTTACGAACAAATAGTCCCCGATGTCGCCTTTTGGAAGCAAAAACTCCAAAAAGCCCTTACCGTACGCCAACAAATTCTGAAAGGTACATTCGACATTCACCATTCTGAACTCGACACTTCAAACGCCACTAATTGCTATCGCTTAGTTCACGGTGAAGGCGATGGGCTTCCCGGGTTGATTATTGATTATTATGACGGAGTTTTGGTGATGCAGGCGCATTCGATTGGCATGTATCGCGTGTTGGATGAGTTGACGCTGGCTTTGCGGGAGTTATACGGAGAGGAATTGAAGGCGATTTACAATAAAAGTGCGGAAACACTCCCCGATGAATTTGCCAAATCAGTGCCCAATGGTTACCTATATGGCCAATGTGCCGTGCCGCATCCTGTCAAAGAAAATGGGCATACTTTTCTGATTGATTGGGAAACGGGGCAAAAAACGGGTTTTTTCTTAGACCAATGCGATAATCGCCAACTGTTGTCAAAATATGCAGCGGGAAGGAACGTCCTGAATGCCTTTTGTTATTCAGGCGGCTTTTCGATTTATGCGCTGGAGGCGGGAGCCACCTCAGTGGATTCGGTGGATGCTTCCAAAAAAGCCATTGAATTGACCAACCGAAACGTAGAAGCCAATTTTGGCGAAGGAGCTCCGCATCAATCGTATGCAGAAGACGTGATGAAATTTTTAAAAGAAACCACAGGTACTTACGATGTCATGGTGCTTGACCCGCCTGCTTATGCTAAAAGTATGTCGGCTCGTCACCGTGCGGTACAGGGATACAAACGACTCAACGCCGAAGGGATCAAACACTTGAAACCCAACGGGATTCTGTTTACTTTTTCGTGTTCACAAGTCGTTGACAGAGAACTGTTTTACAATACCATCGTAGCGGCAGCGATTGAAGCGGGACGACAGGTACGCGTTTTGCACCAAATTACCCAACCTCCCGATCACCCGGTGAATCTATTTCATCCCGAAGGAAGTTATTTGAAAGGATTGGTGCTGTGGGTGGAATAAAAAAAGAACGACAGGGCCTTTAAGACTCTGTCGTTACACTCAACTGCCCAACCCTTGCGGAGCGAACTCCGCCCTCTTACTACTTATTTTAATTTATTATTGATTGACAATCATTGGCCTGTTTTTCAGACGTTAATCCATCCACTTTTAAAATGGTCATGCTGGTGGGCTTTACATACGCATGAATGGGAGCAGGCTCTAAGTTCGCGTAAACCACAAAAGCCGAAAAAATCCCCAATAAAGAGTAGCCTGCGACTTTAATTGTTTTAAGAAGGGTCTTTTTCATGGACGTTAGATGTTTTACTCGTACTTACGGGAAGAGCTTTCAAAATAGATTTCGTCGGTTAATTTTTTTTTGATATTGCAGTCGAACATAAAGAGTTTTTACCAAGTTGAGTAACTAAGTAATCTGATACTTTGACAATCCATTCTCATTTCATTACTGTATATACTTTAAAAAATGTTGAAAGACTCTAACTGCTTTTTATGGGAGTAAAATTGCCTAAATACGACGAGGGCGAACTGGTTGATATGCTGCGAAGGCAAGATCGCAAGGCATTCAATTACCTATACGATAATTATTCCGATGCACTGTATGGGGTAGTACTGAAGGTAGTTCGCACAGAAGAAACGGCTCAGGATTTGTTGCAGGAAATCTTCGTGAAAATTTGGAAGAACATCGCCCAGTATGATGTAGGAAAAGGGCGTTTATTTACGTGGATGCTTAATATAGCACGCAATACTTCAATTGATTATCTGCGTGTGAATCGTCCCGAAATCCAAGACATTGATTCTGCCGTATATGTGGTAGAAGCAAATCAAACGATTTATAACGAACTGGACGCCAAGGAGCTGCGTGAAGTAGTATCACAGCTCAAACCGGAGCAGCAAACGCTGATTGAAATAGTATATTGGGGAGGCTACACGCACGAAGAAGCCGCCCAACGGCTTGAAATGCCGCTGGGTACGGTCAAAACCCGTGTGCGAAGTGCTCTAAGAGATTTAAGAAAATTTTTTGGTACATGATTAATATTAAAGAATATATCGAGTCAGGTGTTTTGGAAGACTATCTTTCGGGCAACGTTTCTGAGCAGGAGCGTAGAGAGGTAGAATGTCTTTCCAAAATTTACCCTGAGATTAAAACGGAGCTTAACCTACTTGGAGAAGCAATAGAACGCCATGCGTTTGCGCATCGGGTTGCGCCCCCTACTGCGCTCAAAGATAAGATTATGGCGCAATTGGAATTTGCTGATGAACTTCCTGAGACTGCTCAAACGGAGGAGTCAGAAGAGTCGGAAACGGATGAGACACCGGTGATTGCCCTTAACTCGCGTCAACCTTCTTTTCAATTTGGATGGCTGGCGGCTGCTTCGGTGGTGGCATTGATTGGGACTGCTGTCTATTTCAATGCTCGGGTGGAAACCCTCAACGGAACACTTGCCCAACAGGCTGACGAACTCAGACAAAAAACGGAACTGATTGCCAACATTAACAATGCAGACAATCAGTTTGTGACCTTGAAAGGGGTAGAAAAGTCGCCAAATAGCGCTGTACGGGTAGTTTGGAATACCAAAACGCAGGAAGTACAGTTAAATGTCCTTTCGTTGCCTGCTCCGGATGCTGCCAAGCAATATCAACTATGGGCATTGGTAGGCGGGAAACCCGTAGATTTGGGTGTATTTGATGTGAATAATGCCATGCAGAAAATGAAGGCGATTCCACAAGCGGAGGCTTTTGCGGTGACATTGGAAAAGAAAGGGGGAAGCCCAACGCCTCATTTGGAAGAATTGTACGTGATGGGAAAAGTAGCGGGTTAATTCCATACTATAAGGTCAATAAAAAAGACGCTGCTTTACGGCAGCGTCTTTTTTATTGACCTTAACTGATTTTATTTCTTACTTTAGAATATTGGCATCAATTACCAATTCTTTGTCCCAAATCGCCTGATTGTTTTTTACAAACTCTTGGTACTTAGGGTGGTTCTGGAAAGTAGTGATATCCTCTTTTGTACGGAAAGTCAAATAATGCATGGCATCATAGTCAGATTTGCCGTCAACACTCAATGTTTTGCCACCTGAATAAGCTACCATTTGATGGATTTCGCGTCTCAACTGTGCAAACTCGTTCATGTGACGTTCTACGTCAGCAGTCGAAGTGCCTGCTTTAAATTTGATACAGACAATTTTTTGAATTTCTGCATTTTGGCTCGGTGTGTAAGCTCCATAAATGATGAGCATAAATACACACAGGGCGAAGACGGGTTTCATATAGCCGATGATTTTTTTCTTGTTCATGATAATAAATTGTATTTAACGATTGCTGATTAACAAATTGATTTTTTGAATACGATGCAAAATTAATAAATGTATTTTAAAATTGTATTTTTTTTATAAAAAATTGTAATAATTTTGAAAAAACCTACTTTTGCCAAATCAAATTAGGCACCTAAGAGTCAGCGCAAAACATGATTATGTGCCTGATATAAGTAGTTTTAAGTATAATTATTCAATCTTTAACGGTTTTTATACCTAAGTAACCATTACTATAAACCAAATTTTTGCTATTTCACGAATAAATAAGGTACTAAATCTATTTTTTAAGGTTAATGATAAGAATATTGCAAAAACATAAAAAATGCTCCAACCAAATTATATTTGGTAAGTCCGTTGAATTTTGGGGTATAAATAAGGTATTTCAAAAAAATATTTTTGGCATTCTTCTGATTTTGGTGCCTGTTTTCGTCTTTGGGAGGGAAATTAAGTGGGGATTTTGGGCACATCAGCGCATTAATCGTTTGGCGGCCTTTACCCTGCCGCCTGAAATGCAGTCCTTTTTTAAAAAACACATTGACTACTTAACCGAAAATGCGGTCAATCCCGACAAGCGGCGGTATGCGGTGGTGGGAGAGGCGCCGCGTCATTACATTGATACCGAAGCTTACGGTGACAGCGCGTTGTACAAATTGCCTTTTTATTGGAGTGATGCCGTAAAACGCTACGGAGAAGATACGCTCGCGCTTAACGGTACTGTGCCGTGGGCAATTCAGCAGTACAAGTTTCAATTAACGGAAGCTTTTCGTCAAAAAAATGCCCGTCGAATCTTACGCGTGGCGGCTGATTTGGGTCATTACATTGCCGATGCCAACGTGCCGCTTCATACCACTCGGAATTATAACGGCCAACTTTCGGGTCAGGAAGGGATTCATGCGTTTTGGGAATCGAGAGTTACGGAGCTTTTTGCCGAAGAATATGATATGTTTGTGGGAGCGGCTGCCTATGAAGAAAGAGTAGCCCTTCGTGCCTGGAAAGCGGTGCGGCAAGCCAATTCAGCGTTGGACAGTGTCTTACGCTTTGAACGGGAATTGTCTCTGAGAATGAAGCCCGAACAGAAATACGTACTCGAAGACCGAAACGGGGTCATTATGAAAACGTATTCGCGGGAGTTTTCGCAGCGCTATCACCAAATGCTCAATCAGCAAGTAGAGCGACAAATGCGTGCTTCGGTCAAAATGGTGGGTGATTTTTGGTTTACCTGTTGGGTAGACGCGGGGCAGCCTGATTTGGCAGCGTTAGCGTCTTCCTCCTTGGATGAGCAAGCCCAAAAGGAAGAAGAAGCCGAAAAGCAAAGCTGGCTCAAACGGCTCTTCAAAATTCGCGCGGAAGGAGAGAATTAAGCGGCGCTTGAACGGTTGACAAATGATTGCGCAATCCGGGCAAAGCCAATTACCAATAAACAACCAATAACATTCAGCCAAAGAAAGGCCGTTAGGTCAAACCACCAACACAGTACTACTCCGATTTCAGCAACGACTGACCCCCAAAACGTGGCTTTCCCGCCAATGCTTTTAAAATAAAAGGCTACTAAAAATATGCCTAAAATAACCCCGTAAAACAGGGAGCCTAAAATATTTACCGCTTCAATCATGCTTCCCAATTTGCTCGCATACTGGGCCACAATGATGCAGAATATACCCCAGCCGATGGTTGAAAGGCGTGAAGCCATTAAATAATGACTTTCAGAAGCATCTTTTCGAACCATTCGTTTATAAATATCCACGACTGTCGTAGAAGCCAATGAATTGTAAGCGGCTGCAATAGAGCCCATGGAAGCACTGAAAATGACGGCAATGAGCAAGCCAATCAATCCAATGGGCAGGCGGTCCAGGACAAATCGTAAAAAAACGTAGTTTACATCGCTGGTATCAGCCGTTGGGTTATTCTTTTTAATCAGAGCAACGGCATCCTTTTTGAGCGATTTTTGGGTCTCGTCCGATTCTTTGAGCGAAGCCTGCCAGCGTTTTACTTCCTCTTCGTGGCCCTCATCCATCGCTTTTGCCAATCCGTTGACTGCTACCTGCTGATTTTGGACGGAGGCGATGTGTTTTTGTTCAAGCGATTGATAATCGGCGGCGTATTCACTGTTTTTGAGCTTGTCAGTTTCTACTTTATTGAAAAATAACGGCGATGGATTGTATTGATAATAGACAAAAACCAAGACCCCTACCAATAAAATCAAAAACTGCATCGGGATTTTCAGCAATCCATTCATCATCAGTCCTAAGCGGCTTTGACCGATGGATTCTCCCGTCAAATACCGCCCCACCTGCGATTGGTCCGTCCCGAAATAGGAGAGTTGTAAAAAGAAACCGCCAATCAGTCCTGACCATATATTGTAACGGCTATTGGGGTCAAAATGAAAATCAATGGTATTGAGTCGTCCTGCTTTTCCCGCAATTTTGAGGGCATCCACAAATCCCACGTCGGCAGGTAACAAATGTACCACCATATAGCCTGCCACACACATAGCCACCGTCACGATAATCATCTGTTGTAAATGGGTGTGCGAAATGGCCTTTGTACCACCCGAAACGGTATAAATAAGTACCAATGAACCCATCAAAATATTGGTCCAAGTAAGGTCCCAACCCAAAATAGTCGCCAAAATAATGGAAGGTGCGTAGATAGAAAGTCCGGTGGAGAGTCCGCGGGATAATAAAAAAAGTGCTACGGTGAACATCCTGACGCGTGCATCGAAGCGAGTTTCGAGGTATTCGTAGGCGGTGAAGACTTTGAGTCGGTGAAAGATAGGGACGAAGGTAATGCTCAAAACTACCATGGCGAGCGGAAGTCCAAAGTAAAATTGGACAAAACGC
Organism: Runella sp.; assembly: GCF_027484545.1. GTDB lineage: Bacteria > Bacteroidota > Bacteroidia > Cytophagales > Spirosomataceae > Runella. Next base: position 9,147 of record NZ_JAIXST010000280.1, read on the forward strand.
ATTCCATCGGCAAAGCCCTGCCCGGGAGCTGATAAAAATGTGATGGCGCTTGCCTGCGTGGCCATGACCGAAAAACATACATGGTACCAGGGAAGTGACTGACCGGCAATGAGATAATCATCCATGTTTTGTTTGCCTCGGCTACGATAAACGCCATAAATGACAATAAATGCAAGAGTACCTACCAGTACAGTCCAGTCAATAAGACTCATTAGGGAAGAGGTTAATGGTTAAAGTTAGGGTGAATGGGAATGGTTCAGGCAAAATAGCGCATCATGGCGTAAAATAACAACATCAGTACAAATAGCGTACCAATGACAATGGCGTACATTTGTGGCCAAGTTTTGATAAAGGGAGGAAGTCCTTCCTGTTCGTTTTCGGGTTCCGGCACTGACATAGTTTTAATTTTCAGGTTTAGGCGGCTCTTGGTGGATAAATTTGTTTTACATCAAAAAAATAACCAAAATGCGTGCCGTAAAATTACGTCTATTCTCATAGCTTACGTGTATCATTGCACAGAAAGTCAAAAAAGTTGATTAGAACGTAGTAAACAATGATTCAATTAAATTTTATTTGTGTTCTAAACTCATTATTCAACCTACTTTTCCAAAATGTCATTTAAAGATCAAGTAGTACTTATTACAGGTGGTTGCTCCGGCATTGGGCGCGCTGCGGCCTTCAAATTTGCGCAGGAAGGTGCCAAGGTTTTTCTGGCCGACTTATCCGAAAAAGCGGGCGATGAGCTGGTGGAAGAACTGGAAAAAACGGGAACAGAGGCCGCATTTGCCCGGATAGACGTCTCCGATGCGGAAGATGTAGAGCGCATGATTGCGGAATGCATACAACGATTTGATGGAATTCACGTTCTGGTCAACAGTGCCGGTATCTTAGGACCACGCGCACGTACGGAGCGTTATCCGGTCGAAGAGTTTAAAAAAGTGTTGGAAGTCAACGTCATTGGACTTTTTAATTGTATGCAGGCGGTATTGCCCCATTTTTTGAGTAAAAAGAGTGGTAATATCGTTAACTTGGCTTCGGTGGCCGGGCTCAATGCTTTTGCAGGTCACATTGGATATTCGGCCAGCAAACACGCCGTAGTGGGAATGACCCGTTCGGCGGCGGTAGAATATGCCAAACACGGAATTCGAATCAATGCCGTTTGTCCTTCGTTTACACTTACCCCAATGCTCGAATCCGCGATGGTCAACGACGATACCAATTATTTGGATGCGCTTCAAAATGCGATTCCAATGAAACGTTTCGGAAAGCCCGAAGAAATTGCTGACGCCATTGTGTACGCAGCTTCTTCCGCATCTTCGTTCATGACCGGCCACACGCTTGTATTGGACGGCGGGCTGATGACTACTTAAGGCAGTTTATACGTTTGCAGTTTACGGTTAGTACCTTGTTTAAAAAGTATTGTGATATTTTTTATCCCGCAGACAAACGCAGATTAAAATACATCGCTGATTGATACAGATATGCTTATTAACAGAATTAATCACCCAAAATCTGCTTCTATCTGCGGTTATTAGAATCAGCGTAAATCTGCGGGTAAATCATAAAAAAATTAATTAAATAGTGTATTAGTTATTCCCAAACCCCAAACTGCACGGGCGGCCCCGCCCCAACTCTCAACCCCAAAACCATTCAGAAATGCACCCGAATCAAGCCCTTATTGAGCGTTTTTATACGGCTTTTCAGCAAAAAGATTTTCGTACCATGCAGCAATGCTATCATCCCGACGTACGATTTTCAGACCCTGTTTTTCCCAAGCTAAAAGGCCCTGACGCGGGACTGATGTGGGAAATGCTTCTTACGCGCGGGAAAGGCTTGACCATTACCTTCAAAAATGTAGAAGCCGACTATCGTCGCGGCAGTTGCGATTGGGAAGCTACGTACACGTTTTCGGGGACGGGGCGTCGGGTCCATAATGTGATACACGCAGAGTTTTTGTTTAGAGACGACTTGATTTCCCGCCACGACGATACGTTCAGCTTTTACAAATGGTCATCTCAAGCCTTGGGAATAACGGGGATGCTTTTTGGATGGAGCCGTTTTTTGGAAGAGAAAGTGCAGGCCCAAGCCGCTGCGGGATTGAAAAAGTTTATTGCAGGTAAATCAGCTCAGTGAAAGAAGCATGAGATATTAGAAAATAAAGGCGTAAATCTTAAAAGTATGTAATTTGTAATGGTCACAAGAGTAATAGCAATTCGCAATCTTGAGCAGTATATTGGATTAGATTTAGGGGAGCTTTCTAAAGAATTTGGGATAACAACGTTTGTGGAAGAAAAACAGAATAAAGGTTGGAAAGGGCTTACACTTGAGCGCCTTGCAGGACTGTCTAATGACAATAAACAAGCACCGAATGGACTTGGTTTTGAATTGAAATCAACGGCATTTTATCAGGTTAAAGGAATTTGGGTTCCGAGAGAAACAATGGCCATCACAATGATAAATCCGAAAACATTAATTGAAACTCCATTTTTTCAGAGCCATTGTTGGGAAAAACTGAAATCAATTATATTTTGTGCAGTAACTTGGAATGGTAATCATAATTCAAAATCTGAATTACTTAAAATTCAATCTTTTGATTTTCTTGAAGACGGCAAAATAATCGCAGAGATTCAAGCTGATTATGAGTTTATTAGACAAAAATGTGCAGAGCAAGGCTTTACTGCTCTCACTGGAAAAGATGGTAAATGGATTCAAGCAAGAACAAAGGGTGCAGGTCACGGTTCAATCAGCAGGGCATTTTATGCAAGGAAAGCACTGATAAAAGAAATAGTACAAATTTAAAACTTTGATAAACAGGAGTTTGCCTTTTGTAGATGCAAATTTGAAAAGAGATTTAAAGATTTATGAACTTATTCGCAGAAGATAAAACAGCTAAGCCATTCTTAAAATGGGCAGGTGGTAAAACAAAACTTATTGCTGACATTCGAAAATTAATTCCTCCTAAAATAAAGAACTCAAAGTTTACTTATCTTGAGCCTTTTGTAGGAAGCGGTGCCGTTTTGTTTTGGGTATTGGATAGCTTTCCCAACTTAGAAAAAGCAGTTATCAACGATGTAAATGCGGATTTAATCAATACTTATAGGGTTATTGCTTCGCAACCGAAGGAATTAATTTCTCTTTTGGAGATATTTCAGAAGGAATTTCATGAATTGGATGATTTACAAGAACAAAAGCAAGCCTATTACTATCAAAAGAGAGAACAATATAACGCAAGGAAAGGTGAAAAAAGTACACAGGCGGCCTTGTTTATATTTTTAAATCGAACTTGTTTTAACGGGCTTTATCGTGTCAATAGGAGTAATGCTAATAATGTTCCGATAGGAAGTTATAAGAAACCAACAATTTGTGATAAACCAAATCTGATGGCAGTCAGTAATGCTTTGCAAAAAGTTGAAATTTTATGTGGTGATTATGAAAACGTATTACCTTTAGCTGGACTTAATTCTTTCTTTTACTTCGATCCGCCATATAAACCTTTAAGCCAAACGTCAAGTTTTAATTCTTATGCAAAGGATGAATTTAATGATGAAGAACAAATACGTTTAAGAGACTTTTGTGCTAAATTAAATACTCTCGGACATCATTGGATTTTAAGTAATTCAGATGTTAAAGGGAAGGATATTAATGATGATTTTTTTGATGAAATCTACTCTGAATTTTCTATTGCAAGGGTAAAAGCAAAAAGAAGTATAAATGCTAATCCTGATAAGAGAGGAGAACTTAATGAATTACTGATTACAAATTATAAGTTTAATTCAGAATTAAGCCTGGAATTTGCTCTATTATAGCAATTTGGGTACAAAAAATCCCTGTTTATTGATAATAAGGTGGTAAATTGTCAGGGCTGTATTTTTTTTGTTTTTTATTTTCAAAAGAGGTATATTTTGTAGCTGGCGGTTGCCTACTACAAATACTCATTACTAAATTATCAATTTCTTTTGAACTATCTATGCTCTGCCGTACCCAACCTTGATAAAATAAAGTGCATGGATCGTATTTACTTTCGGCAGTGTAATTATAATCCTGTTCAATAATAAATAGTTGACTTAAATTTCCGATCAACTTGATATTATTTAAGTTGTGTTCAAATTTTTCATTTGAAAGTTTATCTAAAACCTCATCAGGATCTTGCTGATAGAAAATAGCATCGAAAGCTTTCAATAATTCATTTTTTAGCTCTGGCCTTGATCTTACACGAAGATGAAGATCTATCATTATTCTTAAATGGTTAGGTCGGAAAAACCTTGCTCCATCATTAATAAAAATTTGAAAATTTTTAATTGGATTATAATTCTTAAATTTCTTAATAGGCCTAAATAATTTTATTGCATTTTCACCTTCTTTATAAACAGTTTGATATTCACCAAAAGGAAGTGATTTCACAATTTCATACATCGTATTAAATTCCATTTTCTTCAATATTATTTGTTAAATTAGAAATAGTAATTTTAAAGGCCTGCGCAAAAGTCTCTATATTTTTAAGGGAAGGATTACGCTCTCCCCGTTCGATCATACCGATATAATTTTTATGAAACCCAGAGATTTTTGAGAACTCGTCTTGTGTCCAATTTCTCTCTTTCCTCAATTCCTTAATTCTCTTACCGAATTTTTGTATAATATCTTCCATAAAAATAAAAAAGACACTTATTGTGTGTTTTTTTGAGTTTTTCTTTTACCTTTGTGTAAATATAATTTAATACAAATGAATCACGAAGAAGCACTTACTATAATTGCAAATAGTATGTACAAACCTGAGGTAAGGCTCAAACTATCGCTCTTAGTAGATACACTTCGGATATTTGCTACTGATAATGATTTGAAAGAGGTAACCCTTTGTATACCTGATAATTGTGAAAAGCATGGTTTTGTGGAAGGTTATCATAACGTGAAAAAATTGTTACAGTTTTTAGCTGATATGTTAGAAGAATGATTGACCCTTACTATAAATCTCTCGACAAAAATTTATACCTACTTCATGGTGATACAATGGAGCTTTTGCCTCAATTCGATCATCAATTTGATATGGTATTTGCTGACCCACCCTATTTTTTATCCAACAATGGTCTATCCATCCAAAGTGGAAAAATAGTTAGTGTCAACAAAGGGGCTTGGGATAAATCTCATGGCTTTGACTACGTAAACGATTTTAATAGGAAATGGCTTTCCTTAGTGCGTGAAAAAATGAAAGATGATGCTACTATTTGGATTAGTGGCACAATGCACAACATTTTTTCAGTTGGTCAAATTTTAACAGAATTGGGTTTTAAGATACTGAATGTTATCACTTGGGAGAAAACCAATCCTCCGCCAAACTTTTCGTGTCGTTTTTTTACCCATTCATCCGAACAAATTATTTGGGCAAGAAAACATGAGAAAGTACCTCATTATTTCAATTATGATTTAATGAAAGAACTGAATGACGATAAACAAATGAAGGATGTTTGGAAATTGCCAGCCATTGCACCTTGGGAAAAATCATGTGGAAAGCACCCAACTCAAAAACCCTTATCGGTTTTAACTCGACTAATTTTAGCTTCTACCAAGCCTAATGCGTGGATTCTTGACCCCTTTTCGGGAAGTAGCACAACAGGAATTGCAGCCAATCTTGCCAACAGGCGTTTTTTAGGGATTGACCAAGAAACAGAGTTTTTAGAAATAAGTATAAAGAGGAAGCAGGAGATAGAAAATGAAAAAACAGCAGAACTTTACCGACAAAAGATTGCTGGCTTCATCACTAAAGAACAGTTTTCTACATTTGTTCATCAGGAAATTTCTGATACCGGAATTAAAGTCGCACTTGGTTTTTGTCGTTCAGATAATGTAAAAAAATCAAAATCAAGCACTGTCTTTTATTTTCATGCCATAGAAGGCAATAATAAGGTTAAAGAATTTCCTATTGGTATTTTAGAAGCCCAAAAACTTATCCTTTATTCAGGAGGGCGTGGTAGACCCAACCAATTTACTGGATTAATGGCTGATATTCAATCTGTTGAATTAAAACATAAGTCTGACATTAAGGGAAAGGAAAATTCAGAAACTGAATTTTATTATGAAGTAACGTTAAAGGACTCATTTGAAGAGTCTGAAACCTTAAAAGGCGTTATTAACCTATCTGTTCTTTTTGAAAAGATAGACGAGAAAAACCGTAAATTATTTCAGCAGTATTTACCTGCTCTCGCTACGTGGGAGAACGTACTGAAATCAATTACTGCAGTGGGCGTAGCGTGAAGAATGGGTTTTATCGTGGAGAATAGTGCCGGTTGCTGCCGTTAGGAGAATTAGGGGGAGCGATGCCTCTTCGGCTATTCATTAACTCCGTTAAATAGAGCCCTTCCGGGGTTAATACGAGAGAAACTCTATAATTGGTTTCACTGACTTGTCCGTCAAAAGTGCCGGGAGTCCATTTGGGCATGGTTTTAACCGCACTTGCCAGGGCTTTTCGGTGTTCAAAGTCCTCTGCTTTGAGTGAACCCACCCGAGCAAGGCTATCGGTGCCAATGATAAGATTCATTTCTAAAAACGTCCAGCCGGCTAAGTTTCCACGTAATGAACTTGGCCATTTGTCCCGAAAATACCGTTGCAACGAATACAGTCCATCCTTAAATTCGGGTTGAGTTTTGAAAGGATAGTAAGCGGTGGTATTACCCAGCGAATCGTAGCAATAGCCTTCTTTTCGGAATCCATTTCGGTATTTTTCTTTCCGTTTCAGTGAGCCATCGGGATAGTATACCATAAAAATTCCGTTTTGAACATTGTCACGGTAATCTGATTTCCAGTAAAGGCCGCCGTCAGGATAGAAAAATTGCTCATAGCCATGTTTCATTTCATCTTTGAAATTGGCTTCGTTGCGTAACACTCCTGCTTTGTCAATGATTTTAACCGTTGCAAAGCGTTTTTTCTTATCGTGAAACGTGATGACTTGATCATAATTTGCTAATTCCTGCCGTACATCCGAACGCCATAGCTTATCTTTTTGGGCCAATAGACACTGGCTCCACCCTAAAAAAAACGACAGTAAAAAAACTGTTTTCATTGCTTCATCCGGCTTGGTATGAGTAGAACAGCGACTCATTTTTTTTTGTTCAGCATAAACCCGTAAGCGATTCCGTTATTGGTTAAATTACGGTTAAAATACGCTATTTTTTCAAAACCCTCAAAAGAACAAACGGTATGTCCGAAAATCAACTTTTTAATTTGTCAGGTAAAGTAGCTCTCATCACGGGCGCAAGTAAAGGAATCGGTGAGCAAATTGCTCGTTATTTTGCCCAGTTTGGCGCCAAAGTAGTCATCAGCAGCCGTCGGCAAGCGGATTTGGACGAGCTCGCCAATGATATTCGTCAATCAGGAGGCGAAGTCACCGCCATCGAAGCCCGCATGGGAGATGAAGTCCAAACCAAACACCTTTTTGAAAAAACGGTTGAAATGTATGGGGGGATTGATATTTTGGTCAACAACGCTGCCGCCAATCCCTACTACGGTCCAACGGTAGATTGTCCCGACAGCGCCTACGATAAAATCATGGATATCAACGTGAAAGCTCCTTTTCAGCTTTGTAAAATGGTGCATCCCGTTATGAAAATGCGCGGAGGCGGAAGTATAATCAACATCAGCAGCATTGCGGGAGAAACCCCCGACCCGGGACTGGGAATTTACAGTGTTAGCAAAGCGGCCATCAATATGTTGACCAAAGTTTTTGCCAAAGAATGGGGAGAAGACGGCATTCGGGTCAATGCCATTGCGCCCGGGTTGATTAAAACTAAATTCAGTCAGGCGCTGTGGAAAGATGAAAAAACGTTAGCCCATTTTACCAAACGATTGCCCATTGCCCGCATGGGAACGGTGGAAGAAGTGGCTTCGTTGGTTTTGTATTTGGCCTCCGATGCCTCGGGTTATTGCACAGGAGGTATTTATACGGTAGATGGCGGAACGACGATATAGAGTTGGTACTCAATGCTCAGCGTCATCGAGATAATGATAGAGAGCATTGGGCGTTTTTTGCTGTACTTAAGCTTTCGATGCCTAAAAAATGTATTTTCATGGTTTTTTCGAGTACTGTTTTTTATATTTGAGCTAAATTTTCGGGTACTAAAAAATACATAAGTGCATATTTCAAGGAAAATAGACCAAGTATTGCTTGATTGGAAAAATCAGAAAAAAAGAAAGCCATTAATGCTCAGGGGAGCAAGGCAAGTTGGTAAATCTACTGCTGTACAGGAACTTGCCAAGCATTTTGAACATTATATTGAAATCAACTTTGAGGAACAGATAGAAGTTAAAGCCTTTTTTAATGGTGATTTATCTCCCAAAGTCATTTGTGAAAATCTATCACTTTATTTCACAACGCCCATCGTTGCCGGTAAAACACTCTTGTTTTTTGATGAGATACATGCCTGTTTGCCGGCAATTTCGTCTTTGCGTTTTTTTTATGAAAAGTTTCCGGACTTGCATTTAATTTCGGCAGGTTCATTGTTAGAATTTGCCTTAGAGCAACTTCCTTCCTTTGGTGTGGGGCGAGTGCGTTCAGTGTTTGTTTATCCTCTTTCTTTTGATGAGTTTTTGGGAAGTATGGGCGAGCATAAACTTATCGCCCTAAAAAAAGCGGCGAATGCCAAGCGACCGATTGCTTTGCCATTTCACCAAAAATTAATTGATTATTTCAAAAAATTTCTCATCATAGGCGGTATGCCGGAAGCCGTTGCTCACTATGCTGATGACGGAGATTTATTGGGCGTACAATCGGTATTGGACGATTTGCTGATTTCTATTCAATCCGATTTTTCAAAATACAAAAAACGCGTTCCTCCCCTGCGAATTTCGGAAGTTTTTGAATCGGTTATTCAGCAAACGGGCGGGAAGTTTGTTTTTACAAAAGCGGCTACACAGGCGAGTTTATTCCAAATCAAAGAAGCTGTTCAATTGCTGATTATGGCAGGGCTGGTTATTCCTGTTACGCATACGTCGGCGAATGGAATTCCGTTAGGAGCAGAAGCTGATGATAGAAAACGGAAACTGATTTTGCTTGATACGGGTCTGTTTCAAAGGGTATTGGGCTTAAATGTGGGAGCTCTAATGGCACAAAATGATTTTGAAGCCATTAACAAAGGAGCGATTGCCGAAATGTTTGCAGGTCTGGAATGGCTGAAGTATGGCAGTCCGCTGCAAACTGAAAATCTCTATTATTGGCACAGAGAAAGTGTTAATGCCAATGCCGAAATTGACTATGTAATCCAACAGGGGGAATCTATTTTACCCCTTGAAATAAAGGCATCCAATAAAGGAGCGATGCAAAGTATGTTTCAGTTTTTGAAAGAAAAGAATAGAAACTTGGGTATTCGGCTTTCCCTAGAAAACTTTTCGGAATATCCTTCTATTTGGGTGTATCCCTTGTATGCCGTTTCGACTTTACGGGAAAATCTTGAAAACAAAAATCAATAAACAGGGCAACTCATGAAGCAGCTTGGGATAGGGGATTGAAGAAACTTATGCAGTAATAAACGTCAAATAATTAACTAAAAAACATTAATAGTGTCATTGTAATGAAGAAATTAATGTTTTCTAACTAATCCGCTCATAGACCAAAAAAGAATAAGCAAACGCATGTTGCTCGTCGGTGGGAAAATCCTGCCGACTTTTCAGTTCGTAGTCTTCTTTGGGAAATTCGGGAAAATGGGCATCTCCTTCAAAAATCCCGTGAACTAACGTTAAATGAATACAATCGGCCAGCGGCAATGCCTGACGAAAAATTTCTTCCCCTCCAATCACAAAAACTTCTTTATCATTTTTGCAATGCTCTAAGGCGTCTTCCAGACTGCTTGCCCGCGTAAATCCTTCTTCCAATGGAAAATCGGCTTGCCGAGTAATGACAAAATTTCCAACCTTCGACGATAAGCGGTCGGGGGTATCGTAGCTTTTTCGCCCCATAATCATCCGACAACCTTCGGTTACTTTAAAAAAATTAGCCCAATCATTGGGCAGGGAAGGCCATGGTAGGCGGCTTTTATTGCCAATCATCCGATTTTCGGACATGGCGGCGATTAATGAAATACGCATTATTTATAATGAGAGAATGTGCGAATGGTGAATGAGTGAATGAATTTTAGCTACATTAAAAACAAAACAGCGAGGCTTTTGTTGCCCCGCTGTCTGCTTTCCTATACTTCCTAACACTTACTTAAACTATTTCTCTATCTAAAACTGCCGCACGGCCCCGGCCGCTGCGGGACCCGTAACTGTAAACTGCGGACTGTTTTATCTTCCCGTTAATTCTTCTCCAGCTCCTTTAACAGCCAGGATTTTAAATTCGGTGCGGCGGTTGAGACGGTGTTCAGCTTCTTCACAGTTTGCTCCATCGTTGCAATCGTTGACCAATTCTGATTCTCCATACCCTCTTGCTTCCAAACGGGAAGGGGTAATGCCTTTGCGTATCAAATAATCAAAAGCAGCTCTTGCGCGGCGTTCCGATAAACGGAGGTTGTAGGTATCACTGGCGCGGCTGTCGGTAAATGACCGCAATTCAATTTGCATTCCAGGATATTTTTTCATCAATTCCACTACTTTGTCCAATTCTCTGGCCGCTTCGGGGCGGATGAAAAACTTATCCAAATCGTAGTAGATGTTGTCGAGGGTAAATACATCCCCTGTGCCGTACATGCTCAAATCGCTTTCTACTACTTTCTTTTTATTCTTTTTATTCTTTCCAATGGCCTGTTCGTTGGTAGCCAATTCATCACCTTCGGCACGCAGGGCGTAGTTACGATTAGGGTCGACCTCAAACTCATAGCCGCCGTCGGTTCCTGTTACGACCGTCTTTTCTTTGCCCGTTTTTTCGTCGCGAAGGGTTACTTTTACCCCTTCCTGCGGCGCTTGGTTTACTTCGCGTTTTACAGTGCCGCGCAATATCGTGCCTTCGCTTTTGTTGAGGTAAATAGATACACTCATTTGCGGCTTCGACGATTGCGTCATGGTCGAGAAAAGTACATCGTTGGTAGCGTACCCTTCTTTTATGGCTTTGAAGTCATATTCTGTTTGCGCTTCTAAACATATTTTTGTGGTGCCATCCATGCCCGTTTGCTGAATGTCCTGGTTAGAGCCGTTTTTGACAATTCTTACGTCAGCACCTTCGATGGGCGAACCGGTTTTGGCATCTAACACTAAAATTTCGAGTGGGCGACAAGTACGACGGAAACTGTAAATGTTGTCGTCAGAGACTCCTTTTACGCGGTTGGAGCTAAAATATCCCGTTCCTCGGTCTTTGTCAGTGATAAGGCCAAAGTCATCTTTTTCCGAATTGACGGGAGCGCCGAGGTTCTGTACGCCTTTGTACGCAATTCTGTCTTTGAGTTCGGCATAAAAAATATCCAGTCCGCCTAAACCTTCGTGGCCGTCAGAAGCAAAATAGAGGTTTCCGCTTCCATCTATGAAAGGAAACATTTCGTTGCCCTCTGTATTGATTTCTTTTCCTAAGTTGACAGGAGTTCCCCATTGTCCACCGTTATATTCAACCACATAGACATCGGTTCCACCATAACCTCCTGGCATGTCGGAAACAAAATAAAGTTTGGCATCGTCGGGTGACAGGGCAGGGTGACCGCAGGAGAAGTCGTTATTATTGAAAGGTAATTCTTTTACGTTACCCCAATCTTTGCCTTTTTGGTCGGCAATGAATAATTTCAATTTATTGATACCGTCGTTGCTTTTTCTCGATTTGCCGCTGTTGTAGTTGTTTCTCGTAAAAATAACTTTCGAGAAGTCTTTAAAAAACGTAGCGGGTCCTTCGTGATATTTAGTATTCAACGTACGGCTAAATTTTTCGGCTTTTGTGGTAGGCAACGGCAGGTCTTCTTCAGGGGCGGTGCTGGGAAGTATGCTCGAATTCCCTTCACGGGAAGTAGCGCCACCAAGGGAGGCCGTTGGGTTTCGATACACCTCTTTAATGCCTTTGAGGGCAGAGGTATCGGGCGCAAAGTATAAATCTAAAAATGGAGTCTGGTTCCAGTTGAAGACTCGTTTGATTACGCCTGATTCGGCACGTGCCGAAACAAAAACCAATCCACCTTTGTAGTACATCGGGCTAAAATCAGCTTGTCGGGAGTTGACGGGCAGGTATTCTACGCGGTACATGGTCGAGTCTTTGTAAAAACGGTTCATGTCCATGTACGTTACGGTAAACTTTCGTCCCCGTAAATCAGCCGATTGTGATTCGGCATACTTGCTGTACATGCGTTGTGATTCGCGGTACTTCCCGTTGCTTGCCAATGCCTGTGCATAATACAGGAAGTTACGGCTGTCGGCATCTGTGAAGTTTTCGACCAATTCTCCGTACACTCGTTCGGCATTGCGGGTGTCTTGAAGGCGACGATAGCTGTACGCCAACTTTTCCAGGGCTTCTTTGCGTTCAACAGGATCTGTTTTTTTGTCAGTTCGCAAAAAATCCTCGTAGCCACGCACGGCATCGGCGTAGCTGTAATCATCGAAAGCCCGGTTGGCCGATCGAAGTCGGGCACTCTGGGCAAATAGATTTAGCGTTATTAGGGTTAGAGCAAATCCCAACGCTATTTTAACTACGGTTCTCATTGTATAAAAGTGTTACAGTAGCAGGAAAATAGGATTCTACTTGACTGTATACCAAATACTATGCCAAAGTCAATGAGCGAATGGCGAATTGTGAATTAGTGAATGTTTTTGTTGTGTAAATATTGTTTAATTATTTGATAATTAGATAGTTGTGGTATTTGTGAGTTTTATATAATTTTTAGTTGTCTCTTTTACTTTGAAGCGCTCATCCAGCCGAAAGCCCACTAACCAAGCTATTTTTCCCTCAGTTTCCAGAATATAGACCTTTTCTTTTAAGTTTCGAGGTACTTTATTGTCTATCAGAAAGTCACTGATTTTCTTTTGTTTCCCCTTCATTCCCAAGGGGCAAAACCGATCGCCTTTTTGCCAAAGACGGAGGGTAATTGGGAAAATAAGTGTGTCGGCATCCAAGTAAATAACGTTCGGATTGGCTTCAGCTTTTTCAATTCCATTAAAGACCTCCCATTTTAACAAACCATTCGGATAAACGATTTCACCCTTTTCGGACGTTAAATGCCATTTAAGCGGTTGTTCAGTTTGAGTGGGGGTAATAATCCAATGCGTACGGTCGGTAATTAAGGTGTGTGAAGGCGAAAAAAACTGTTTGCCGGCTTGCCCGTTTCTGCTTTTCCAAATCACTTTGGTTTGAAAATAGGTAAAATGGCAGTTCGCCAACCAATAACTTAACCGTTCGAGAGGTGAGGAGAGCTGTTCCAGTTTTTTGTATGAAATCCAAAGGCTGCCATTTTCTTCGTGTAGTGCCTCTTGAGCAGCTAATCGCATACTTTCAGCCACTATTTCCTCCGTTGCTCTCACTCGCTCGGCCAATTCACTCACCGAAGAAGCTACTTTAGGGTTCATTTCCTGTAAAATAGGTATCACTTCATGCCGAAGGCGATTGCGCAGATAATCATTACTAAAGTTGGATATGTCTTCCCGCCAAGTCAGCTGCATTTGTTGTAAAAATTGGAAAATTCTGTCTCGGGTTGCAAAAAGTAAAGGACGGATCAGAAAACCCTTTTTTGGTAAAATTCCGTGAAGTCCGGCGATACCCGTACCTCGTGTTAAATTGAGTAAAATTGTTTCGAGTAAATCATCCTGATGATGAGCCGTAAGAATATAATCGTAGCGGTGTTCCTCCCGAATTCGGTCAAACCATTCATAGCGTAACTGCCGGGCTGCCATTTGGATAGAAAGTCCATTTTGGATTGAGAAAGCCTCAGTTTCAAAACGTTGAGTATGGAATGCAACATTGTATTTTTGGGCTAATTTCTGCACAAACATCTCGTCACCTTCTGATTCTTTGCCTCTCAATTGAAAATTACAGTGTGCAATTCCAAATTTTAACCCCGACTGATGACACAGTTCCGCCAAGACAACGGAATCTATCCCTCCGCTTACGGTTAGTAACAAACGCTCGGAAGGTGTAAAAAGCTGTTTTTCTTGAATGTATAAAACAAAATCATCTAACATAAGACAGGCAGGCTTTCGTTGTGTCCGACAAAGATAGAAGGTTAAATTTTCGGTGCTTTGTACTTTTAAGTAAAGAAGCTGAATGACCGGTTACTTCTTAACGTATTATTTACATCATGGATCAACTCGCCCGCGAAAACCTTGCCGAATGGAAACGTATTTTAGCTTATTGGGAAAAATATACGCCTGACTATCAGCGCGGTGGTTTCCACGGTCGATTAAACTACGAAAATCAACCCATTTTGGATGCTCCTCGGTCTATCATTCTGACAGGGCGGATTCTGTGGACATTTTCGCTGGCGTATCGTTATTTTCATCGACGTAAATACCTAGTATTGGCCGACCGCGCGTATCACTATCTGTACAATCATTTTCGCGATACAAAAAATGGAGGTGTTTATTGGTCGGTTACGGCCAATGGGGCACCCCTCGAAACCCGTAAACAATTGTATGGACATGCCTTTGCCATTTATGGGTTAAGTGAATACTATGCCGCCTCCAAATTTAAACCGGCACTGGATTTTGCCCAAGAACTTTTCAAAACAGTGGATAAACACGGCTTTGATGCCCAACGCGGAGGTTATTACGAAGCGTTCGGTACGGATTGGGCGGTGGTGGACGATTTGATTTTGAGCAAACAACCTTGGAATAAATCACAAAATACCCATCTGCACATCATTGAAGCATTTACTAATCTCTACCGAGTTTGGCCGGATGCATTGTTGCGTGAGCGTGTTGCTCATTTGACAGACGCCTTCTTAGATAAGTTGATTAGCCCGAAAACGTATCGTTTGCGTTTGTTTTTTGACGAAAATTGGACTCCAAAAGACGAAACGGTTTCCTACGGGCATGATATTGAAGCTTCGTGGTTGCTTTGGGAAACAGCCGAAGTACTCAATGATCACGCCCGCAGTGAACGCGTTAAGCAAGTGTGTATCAAAATGGCTGAGGCCGCTTGTAGCGGATTGGGGGAGGACGGAGCGTTGGATTACGAATTTGACCCCCTCACCAATCATCATAATCACGAACGAAGTTGGTGGGTATTGGCCGAGCAGATGGTTGGGTTTCTCAATGCGTTTCAGTTAACCGGACAGCAACATTTCCGTGATAAAGCGGATAAAAGCTGGGAGTTCATTAAAAAATACGTGATAGACAATCAAAAAGGGGATTGGTTTGGTACGGTCAAACCTGATTTAACACCCGTTAAAAACGATAAAGTGAACTTTTGGAAATGTCCCTATCACAATAGTCGAGCCTGTTACGAAGTAGTTCGGAGGCTTGGGTAGGAGAGGAGTAGGAAGTTAAAAAAGTTTGCGGTTTAGAGTTAAAATACAGGGTAAATTTAACCGCAAACCGCAAACCGCTACTGCGGAGAAGGAGTAGCTATTGTTTTAATGGATTCTAATACCAATACATCATATCCTACGGCACGTCCGCCTTCTTTTTCTTCCAAGGTAAACTGTACACGATCCCCCACTACCAAATCGTTGAAATCATAATCGCGGAGACTGGTGTAATGAAAGAATACGTTGTTGGGGGGATATTTAATAAAACCAAAGCCTTCTTTTAACGATAAAATGTAGCTTTCATGGCGGTTTTCAGCATCAATGGATAAGCTATCACTTTCTTCAGAGTTTTCTTCAGCAACAACCTCTCCTTGTTTTGTGAAAATTTTCCCCTTATTTCTCGGTACAAATAATTGACTGATTAGAGATTCATTTTTAGTATTAATAACATCCTGCATGGCTACGGGATAGGTTACTTCTGCCAATAAATCCTGCGATGTACGAGTGTAAAACCGATTGCCTTCCTCGTCGGTGTATTCAAAATCCCAACCTAAGACCAACACACGCGTTCCTAAAGTGTTGAGTTTTCGCACCAAAGGCACATAATCACCATCGGCAGCGATAAGGACCAATACATCAAAACGTTTGTAGAAAGCCATTTCAAAGGCTTCGAGTGCCAGCCATACGTCTATTCCTTTTTCGTATTTTTTGCCAAGGGCACTACGAACGGGCAAATAGTGAGTAGTAACTCCTTCTGACATTAAAATGTCATCGAAGACACGTTCATAATATAATAAATCGCCTCGTTGACTGGCTTCGCCTGCGGTAAGTCTTCCGCGAAAATAATGTGCATCCACAATCTGACACAAACGGGTTGTGTTTCCTTCGAGTTCGGCTACTTTTTGACGAATAAAATCATGCAATCCATTAATACTGATACGACTGCGGCGTTCGTGGGTGTAGTTATAATAATTACTTACGTGTAAAAAATAATTACCGTCATAAAATACTCCGATGCGAGTGAGACTATTTGGGTTTTTGTTAAACATAAATGGGCGTTTTAAACTATATATAAATAGGGTAAGTGAAAAAAGCTAAGGTGAAAGACGTTCTATTTTCCATTCATTATTTTGATATTGATAACGTATACGATCGTGTAAACGGCTGGGACGCCCTTGCCAAAATTCTATTTCTTGCGGAATAACGCGGTAGCCACCCCAATGAGGAGGGCGAGGTACGAGTTGATCACCAAACTGCTTTTCAAATTTAGCTAATTTATCGGTAAGAACTTCACGATTCTCAATGACATTGCTTTGGGAAGAAACCCATGCCCCTAACTGACTGCCTCGGGGGCGAATTGAAAAATAAGCATCTGACTCAGCTTCGCTCACTTTTTCAACTTTTCCCACGATTCTCACCTGACGTTCCAATTCCGCCCACCAAAAAGTTAAGGCAGCTAATGGGTGTGCCGACAAATCAGCCCCTTTGTGACTATTATAATTGGTATAAAAAGTAAATCCGTGGTCATCTAACTCTTTTAGTAAGACAATTCGGCCTTGTGGATACCCTTCCTGACTAATTGTACTTAAAAACATGGCATTGGGTTCGATTACCTGCGCAGAAAGTGATTCACCAAACCACTTTTTAAATTGCTCTATCGGACTTTGTAAAATATCCTGTTGGTCTAACCCGTTAAGCGTGTAATCCTTCCGGAGGTGGGCAATTTTAGAATTTTCCACTACTAAATGTGCGTTAAAAATGAAAAAGAGATTTTAAAACACCGAAAAACGGCTTTAATTATTATTTTTGCAAATCTAAGCGATTACCACCACATTTACGATGATTAACGACGGAGCAGAACTAAGCGAAAGCGAACAACTCACTCAAGAGAGTGTTGCAGCCATGGAAGAACTTGAAGTGGTTGAAGAACAGGCAGTTGATTATAGTCAACTGGATAAAAAAGACTTTGTCAGTTTGCTGGAAAACCAGTTTGCTCTCGCCAAAAGCGAAAAAGCAAAACCGGCTAATTTTAAGCGCACTGACGAATTGTTGAAAGAAGTAAAAGTATTTTTCGACCAAATTAAAAAAACGGACCGGGATGAAGCCGAGCGCCGTTATGTGGCCGAAAATGGTTCTGAGGAAGGGTTTGACTACAAGCCCGATGAACTGACTCAACGTTTTGAATCATTGTATCGCCAGATCAAGGACGTAAAAAACCACTACTTCCAAGACTTAGAAAAGTCAAAAGATAAAAATTTTGTAATAAAGACGCAATTACTTCAGCGCCTGCGTGAACTCGTAGATGCTGATGAAAGTAATGCTAAAAATCCGGGAACGAGCTGGCAGGAGTTCAAGAAAATTCAGGACGAATGGAAAGCTGCCGGAAATATAGCTTCGCCTCATAACAGCACTCTTTGGGCTACTTTCCATGCCTTGATAGATCGTTATTACAGCAATCGCAATATTTATTACGAACTGAAAGAATTGGATCGCAAGAAAAATCTCCAATTAAAAGGGGAATTAGTCGAAAAAGTGGAAGCGCTGGCGCAGTCTTTAGAAGGCAAGTCTCTTACCAGAGCGATTTTGGAAGAAGCTAATGCTCATTTTGACGAATATAAGCACATTGGCCCCGGACCTAAAGCGGAGCAGGAAGTTCTTTGGCAACGGATGAAGGTAGCTTTGGATACGCTTCATGATGCTCGCCGTGCCCAAACGGAAGACCAAAAGCAGGTACTGTCTCAGAATTACGAGATAAAATCAAAGATATATGAAGACTTGGTGCCTTTTACGGCTTTTACGTCAAGCAGCATCAATGAGTGGAATGAAAAGACGAAAGAGGTAGTAGCGCTTCAGGAACAGTGGGTAAATGCCAAAGGGCAAATGTTGCGTGAAGAAGGTCGCGAGTTGAGCAAGAAGTTTTGGGCAACACTTAAAACGTTCTTTCACAACAAGGGTGAGTTTTTCCGTCAACTGGAATCGAAACGCGAACAAAATCTAAAACTCAAAACGGAGCTTTGTGAAGCCGTTGAAGCAATTATAGAAACGGGAGAAGATTCTGCTGCCAATACTGATAAGGTGATTGCTTTGCAAAAGCAATGGAAACAAATCGGGCAGGTTCCGGAAAAATTCAAAGACACTATTTTTGACCGCTTCAAAAAAGCATGTGATGCTTATTTTGATCGTAAACGCGCCAAAAACTCAGAAGTTGAACGAGAGTTTGTTGAAAATTTAGCGCAGAAGCAGGCAATTTGTGAAAAGATAGAAGCAGGAGCCAAAGCCGGCGAGGCCAACCTGAAAGATTTGAATGCGTTTAAATCGGAATGGTCGAGTGTTGGATTTGTTCCTAAAAAAGATATGCAGGCTATTAACAAACGCTACATTGACGCGGTCAATTCATACGTGAGTGCCATAGGTAAATTGTCTTCCAAAGAGCGCGAGCAGGTTATTTTAGAAAACGAAGTGGCAATGGCTACTGATGGAGAATCAGTTCGTAATCTTCAACGCAAAGAAACGGACATTCGCCGTCGGATGACTCAAATTGAAAATGATTTGACTATCTGGCAAAATAATATTGAATTTTTCGGTCGTTCTAAAAACGGCGAAAAAGTGCGTGCAGAATTTGAGAAAAAAATCATTGCGGCACAAAAGCAACTCGCTGATTTAAAGCACCAACTGAAAATAGTGCGTGAAGCTTTGTAGTTTTTTTGACGAAAAAGTTGCGTGATATTGTTAAAACCGCTACTTTTGCACCACGAAAATAAGGAACGCCTCCATAGCTCAGCTGATAGAGCAACTGACTTGTAATCAGTAGGTCGCTGGTTTGATCCCGGCTGGGGGCTCCAAAAGTTACTAACGAAGTGACTTACTAGTAAAGTAAAATTGAG
>NZ_JAIXST010000350.1 GCF_027484545.1 Runella sp.
CGAGCGGGTTGTATCTCCACCGCCTCCACCTGTAGGTCAGTGAAGCCAAGCAACATTTCAATCGTAGAAGTATCCATATCTGCAATTTAGAGACAACACACTATAATGCCTGATGAACCAATTTTATTTCCTGCACCCCCGTAATGAGTTGAATCAACGTGCTTTGGTTTTGGGAGGCCAAGGCAAAGCGTTTGTGGTTTAGTTGCCGACGATAACGCAGAAAAAACACGATCCAACCCGTGTATAAGGCGCTGAACAAGGCGAATACCCCAAAAATAGTAAGATGATACGTAGCCAAAACAACCCCCAACACCAACAGATTGATCATGGAGAAAAGGGTATTGAGCGACGTACCCGTCAAAAAACTCTCAATGCGGCTGTGGTCGCCGATGCGTTGGAGAATATCTCCCGTGAGTTTGGTATCAAAAAACGAGATAGGAAGCCGCAAGAGTTTGGCCAGAAAATCAGATAAAATGCTGAGGTTAATACGCGTACTGATGTGCAACAATATCCACGACCGAATAAAATCTACCGACATTCGCCCCACAAACAGCATGAGTTGCGCCGCTGAGACCAAGTAGATAAAATGCAGATTGTGCGTTTGAATGCCTGTATCTACTACCGATTGGGTCAAAAAGGGCAACACCAATTGTAAAGCGCTACCTACCAACAGCCCCAAGCCCAACTGCATCCATAAATTCCGATAGCGCCACACATAGCTATACAGATAAGAAAATCCTATTCCATTCGCGCCCTTTCCTTTTTCCTGGGCATCTTCAAAAAATTGGGGAGTGGGTTCTAACAACAACGCCACACCTACTTTCTCCCCGTTTTCTACGGTGGTGGCCCAAGCAGATTCAAATTCGGTGGCAGTGTATTTTAGTAAGCCTTTGGCGGGGTCAGCGACGTAAATTTGATTTTTTCGGATGCGATACACCACCACGAAATGCGCTTGATTCCAATGCACTATGCAGGGAAGCGGTGCATCGGTCGCCATTTTTTTTAGGGGTACTTTTACGGCTAACGTGCGAAACCCAATTTGCTCGGCAGCCTGTGCAATTCCCAACAGATTTACGCCATCTTTGCCGATTTCCGACAGTTGCCGCAAGGCTTGGATACTGTGATTTACCCCATGATGTTTCGCTATTGTGCGCAGGCACGTGGGGCTATAGTCCATAGCATCGTGTTGTTTATAAAAGGGAAATTTACTCATTGACCGTGCAACGGGTTGTTGGTAGGGTTCTCAGCGCCCCAAGTAGCCGTATAGGGGTCATAACTGCACTTGGCGGGTTTGGAATAGATGTTGTTGGGGTCTTGAATATAGGCTCGACAATCGGTACAGATGTGGCGAAACTCGCAATCTTTACAAACCTCTATTTGGTCTTTATGGATGTACCATACATCTTTAAAGCCTTGCTTTTCAATGGCCTCCCGGAGTGTAGTGTCGCGGATATTGCCGTAGCTTTTGGTCATCGAAGGGCAGTTTTTGATATTCCCCTCGGCATCTATCGAAATCTTGCGATTAAGGCATGTATTTTGTTTTTGGGACTCGGTGAAGGTTTTTAGGTTAATGGAAAAATAATCGGTACTGATTACTCCACAGTGCGAACTGTCGTTAATGTGCTGTTTAATAAATACCACATTTCCCATTCCCGAAGGGTCACGATAAGCAATGCTGTTTTCATGGGCTGAGTGAATCATTATAGTATGAATACGAGGATATTTATCAGTCAATCCTTTCAGGTTTTCAAGCGTAGTTTCAGCGGTTGCTTTGAGGAGGAACTCAACTGAAATAATGCGTCGATTTTCTAAATTTTGCAAAATTTCATTAAAGTAACTGAGTGGTTTTTCGATATAAGAACGCAACTGAAAATGCTTACATCCCAATTGTTCAAACTCATCTAAAATCGTACTGAATTCGTGCCCGCTTTCCTGATTTACATCAATAATAGCGTTGGTAATATGGGCAGTCTCATCCCAATACAAATCAATATCCGGAAACAACTCCAAGTCTTCTTTATTACAATAAAACCCAAACTCATTAGTTACCAAAAAGTCAAAATATTCTTCTATCGTTTCATCGTATTGGTTTTGATAAGTGGCCTTTATTTCTTCAATGGATTGGGAGCCGTGAGTAGTCAGTATTTCGTATAACCCGTTAGGGGTTAAATGAAAGCTATTACGCTGTACATCACAAATCATGCTTCTTTTTGCGCCCTTGACGGGTAAGCAACAGGCATATAGCCTAAAATAGGAACTATCCATTGAATTGGTGCCAATCTATAATTTTTGAATAGGGTTTTGTATAAACCTCCGCTAATGCCATGCCTTGATAGGCCGAAACGTAAAAAAACAGGTTCTTCTTTGGCGCAGCATCAACGGCCACTTTGGTCAGGAGTTTGAAGGTAACGGGCAGTCCCTTCACTTCTTTCAGTTCTGGAATTTCACCCATTTCTTTTTCGTTCATGATTTTGCCAAAAAATCAGCGATGTATTTTTCGATTGGATAATTACATTTTTCTGATACCATGCTGATTTGACCGTTGGGATTGCACTCCAAAAAACATAACGTTTATCTTTACTCACAATCATGTCAATAGCTCCTGTGTTAAGGTCGGCCAGTTGAGGAAACTTTCTTATTTTTTCTTCTACCTCCTTTGGTAGTTTGTAAGGAACAATTCGATTAGGATTTTGGTGGTTATAGTTGCGCCAATCCAAGGAGGTTTTAGGGTCGCTTTGCGACATGATAGCTCCTACCCACATTTTTTCATGTACAAAAATCACCCTCAACTCATAGGCTTTGGGAATTTCTTCCTGAAACAAAGTAGGGAAAAATTCCTCATCCAATTTCTCAAGGATTTCGTCTGAAACCCGCTCGGTATGATTGTAATAATAAATCCCCTCAAACGTACCCGTAAATGAATCTTTAATGGACTTATTAATAATGGAAGTATGTTCTTTTTTAAATGCAATGGCTTCTGTTTTTTGAGTAGTTACCAGCATTGCAGGAGTATCTAACCCTGCTTTCTTTGCCATTTCCAAATGTCAGAGTTTGTTGGGAACTCGCTGAAAATAATTGCCTATGTGAGGTTTTTTTTCGAGTTTATGGCTTACAAAGTCGGAGACAATAAAATGTTCACAACTTAAATACGTTTGCAGTTTTTCGAGTTGTATCTTATTGCTATAATCTATTTTTCCTTTTCTATACCAAAATGATGTAAAAAGATTACTAGTAGTAATTTTGTTTTGTATCTCTAAAAAAGCTTTTTCACTTCTACACCAGCTTCTTTTTTTGTGAAAAAGTAAATGTGATATCACAATATTTACGGATTTTTCAGAAACGGGTGCTAAAATGTAAATCATACAGTAATTTTATTAATAAAAGGTACAACTAATTATTACTTTGAAATACATTCTTTTACTTTATACGGTAAACGAGTTCTAAATTTTTGTAGTGTGCCTTCAGTTTCTTTATCATAGCCTGGAATGATACCTATAGGCGCATAAAAAACAAAAGTTCTATTTTTTATACAATGATAAAATATTATTTTTTTGTTAAATCATCAATTGGTGGTAAGGACATAGAAACGCGGTTAGTATTTATTTTTTCTTTTACTCCAGAAAGTTTTGATAAATAAAAATTACAATTAAATTGTTCGACTAATCCTTGCTCTCCATAACTAACACCTCCTTTTTGGAAATTATACCAGTTACAAAACAACTCCGACTTAAGTTTCCCAGAATGAACAGCTTCTTCAAGATAAGAAGTAAAGTCAAATCGTTTTTTTTGGTAATTGTGCCGTATTAATACATTGAAAATGGGAAAAAAACAATTGCTGTGTCTATTATATTTATTCCAATTAATTCTTCTGTCGGATAACCATGCTTTTTAAAAATATTCATTATTTCTTTAGCCAAGTGGCTATCATTTTTAAATAAACTATCAGAAAATATATTGTTAGTTAGTTGTTTTGGAGCTTCACAATAATAATTTTGATCTGCCTCAACCATTTTTTTAATGATATGACTAAATTTTTGTCATATTTTTTAGAAATTCTTTTCGTAAAAAGGGATATTTTTTAATAAATAAAGACCATTTTATTTTGTCTTTTCTAAACTCCTTGTAGGAGGATTTATAAAAAAACTCTAATTCACATCCTTTCAAAACAAGCCTTTGTGATAATTGTAGTGTACTTTGAAAATCACGAATCATTATTGAGCAAATAGAAGCGTTGCAAATATCTTGTGCAAATGGATATTCTAATAAATCGAAGGCTTTTGTGTAATGTTCAAAAGCAATAGAATAATTGCTGTCACATATTGCAACTTCTGCCTGATTAATCAATGAATTATAGTTTTGCAATCTAGAAGGGATTTGCGCCATGCTCCAAAAAGAATAAAATAGCACAAAAAAGAAACTTATTGAGGAGTTTTTCATTATTCTATGATAATAAAAGCTTATAAAATCTTTTAGGTGTGATAAAGTGATGAGTAGCAGGGTAAAAAATACTTATTTTTACAAATATTTTTTGCCCTGTTAAAGGAATTTAAGTTTTTATTGCGAATAAATTATGAACTACAGTTGATTTCCTTTTCGTTCATAAGCAGTAGTTCTGTAATTTGTGTAAGTTACTGCACCATCAGCCCCAATACTATCGGCATCGTATTCACTCCAAATGTCAAATGTAATTCCATTTCTAATTTCAGATCCTTGATTTATACCGCCGCCACCCGTACATTCACCGCCTCCTTTGAGGTACATTAATCCTGTTATTTCATTTCCCTCAAATTTTCCAAACTTACTTTCTGTTAATTTTTCCATAATTTTCATTTACCGAAGGGTTTAAGTCTCGCACTATTGCGAGTGGCTGCTTTCGGTGCTGAAAATTGGTAGAAAAAAAACGATTTTTCAAAATTTTTTTACCATTATTTTTTGAAAATTTATCTAACGGTCAAATTTGTCGCCTCAGATACCCCAAATTTATTTTTTAACGAAATAAAGCAGTGGCTTGTTGTGCTATTTTGTTTCATTAAAAATAAGGGTAGTAAAAAAACAAACACCCCGAAAGCCATTAGACCTTCGGGGTGTTTAAAAATTGATTTTTATGGATTAAGCCCCTTGGAAAGTAGCTTCCGCTTTGTTCCAATCTACTACGTTCCAGAAAGCATCTACGTAGTCGGGGCGTTTGTTTTGATATTTCAGGTAATACGCGTGTTCCCATACGTCGAGGCCGATGATAGGAGTTCCTTTCACGTCGGCAATGTCCATCAAAGGATTGTCTTGGTTGGGGGTAGAAGTGATCGCTACGCTGTCGCCTGTTTTGATCAACCACGCCCAGCCCGAACCGAAACGGCCCAAAGCTGCTTTTTTAAATTCGTCTTTGAAGGCATCGAAAGAGCCGAATTTGGCATCAATCGCCGCCGCTAAATCACCTACCGGAGCGCCGCCGCCGTTGGGTGAAAGAATATTCCAGAAGAACGTGTGATTCCAGTGACCGCCGCCGTTGTTACGAACGGCCGGAGAAATAGCACCTGCGCCGGCTACCAATTCTTCAATCGTTTTATCTTCATTAGGTGTACCTGCAACCGCGTTGTTGAGGTTGGTCACGTACGTGTTATGGTGACGGTCATGGTGGATTTCCATCGTCGTTTGGTCGAAATGAGGCTCTAACGCGTCAGAAGCGTAGGGGAGCGGTGCTAATGTAAAAGCCATGATGATTGGTGAATTTATAGTTTTAAATTGTATCGTTCGACTGCAAAACACCGTGCCGGGGTTTTATGTTCGCAGCTTGAGGAAAAAATTCTTTAACAGTTGGACAACTTCATTTTCTAAAACCCCTTTACGAATGACTGTCTTTGGATGAAGTAAAGGCTGATTTACCAAGGAATATCCCCGTTTTTCGTCCGAAGCGCCGTAGACAATCCGTCCCAACTGCGCCCAATACAGCGCACCCGCACACATGACACAAGGCTCTAAGGTGACGTACAGGGTGCAGTCTTTGAGGTATTTACTGCCCAAATAAGAAGCTGCTGCCGTGATGGCAAGGATTTCGGCATGGGCTGTAACGTCCGTCAGTTGTTCGGTTTGATTACAGGTCTTTGCAATGATTCGGTGTTGACATACTACGACGGCACCTACGGGAATCTCTCCCGCTTTACCGGCGGCTTCGGCTTTGTAGAGTGCCAATTGCATGTAGTATTCGTCCGAAAATAGAGGGTACATATCGTTATTTCTTAGCCATCTCTGCTTTTACTTCAGCTGCTGAAATCGCCGACGCTTTATTCCCAAAACTGTTGCGAACAAAAGTAAGGACGTCAGAAATTTCCTGATCGTTTAGGAAATCGTTCGCGGGCATAATGTTATTATAGCGTTCTCCGTTGATTTCGATAGGTTCGTGTAAACCTTTCAAAATCACGTTGATGAGCTTTGTTTTATCTCCCAGCACCCACGCCGTTTTGACCAAAGGAGGATTAAGTCCGGGAACACCGTCACCGGTCTCCTGATGGCACACCATGCAGTTGTTTTCGTAGACTTGCTTACCCTTGGCCAATTGATTGGGAGTTACCGGTGTCTCTGAGTTTTTGGCCTGAGAAAACGCAAAGCAGGGCATAAGAAATACAAATAAAAAGAAAGGCTTCATGAGTGAATGGGTGTAATGAATCCGGACGAAATAAGAGCGATAAAGCAAAAGAGCTTTTATTTTTGATACATGACGCGCCACACTTTTCCTTTTTGAGAATCGGTAATGTAAAGGGAACCGTCAGGGCCTTGGGCAAGTCCCATAGGACGGGATTTTGCTCCTCCGGGCGATGGCGTATCGGTACCCGCAAAACCGTTGGCAAAGACTTCATATTTGCCCGTAGGTTTACCGTCTTTGCCCAACGGCACAAACGCCACTAAATAGCCTGCCTGATTTTTAGCACCGCGATTCCAAGAGCCGTGAAAAGCAATGAAAGCACCGTTTTTGTAACGTTCGGGAAACTGGTTTCCTGAATAAATCAACAATCCATTGGGTGCCCAGTGGCCCGGAAAACCCATGATGGGAAGATCTTTTCCCGCACAGCGACCGATGGCCTTGGCATCGCCACCGTATTCTGGATTCAATAATTTTTTAGCTTGGAGATGGTCGTAGTAGCAGTAAGGCCAACCAAAATCAGAGCCTTTTTTGACCAATAGAAACTCTTCGGAAGGAAGGTCATCGCCGTTGGGAAGGGGATATAATTCAGGAAAATAAGCAGCAAACATATCCCGTCCGTGCTGCATGGCATACAGTTCTCCGGTTTGTTTGTTCCAATCCAATCCTACCACGTTTCTAAGCCCTGTAGCGTAGCGAACTCCGTCGGCTTGGGATTGATTCAGTTTATCGGCTTTAAACTGCCAGATACCTCCGTGCTGTTCCAAAAGCGGACACGGGTCTATGCCCATAGAGCCTTTTTGACGGTCTTTTTCCTGGCAAACATTAGAAGGGGCACCTACGGTTACGTACAGATTCCCTGCTCCATCCAAAGCAATGGATTTGGATTCATGTTGGCCCTTATCGGGCAGGCCTTTGACAATGGTTTGTTTGGAAGCCTCATCAGGTATACCATTAACCAGTTTATAGCGATACACGTCTTGGTTGGAAGAAGTATATAGATAACCGTTAGAAATAGCAATGCCTGTACCGATGTAATCCCCAAAGGCTTGCGTTTCGTCTGCTTTGCCGTCGTTGTTTTTGTCGCGGAGCAACAAAATTCCTTTTCCGCCTTTGAGCGCGCTGAGTTTAATAAAAATATCTCCGTTGGAATTGACTACAATGTGACGGGCTTTTCCTGATTCTTCGGTGACGGTTACGGCACTAAATCCTTGCGGTAAGGTAATACCTCCGTTGTCGGCGTCGGGTTTCAGGCGTTGACCGGAAGTTGATTTTTTATCAGAAGGGCTGATAAAACTCAATGTGCCAATGGCAATGCAGAGCGAAAGTTTGATAAACGGTTTCATTGTTTGAATAGAGTTAGTTCATTCTAAAGTAAAAATAATGAAAGCTTACTACACACAACAAAAGAGGATACAACCCGGTTAGTCATATCCTCTTTTATTATGTATTAGTTAAAAACGCCTTATGCGGCATAAACTACATTTTGTTCTTCTTCCAGGTATTTAACCAACTTAGCCATAGTCGTCAATTTGTGATAATCTTCGTCAGGAATGCGTAATCCAAATTCCTGTTCCAATTTCATCATCAAATCAACTGTGTCTAAGCTGTCAAATCCTAAGTCTTTTACAAAGTTAACATTTTCGGTAACGGTACGGCGTTCTACGCCAAATTCTTCGAGGATAGTTAAGATACGTTCTTTCATGGCATTGTATGTTAATGGTTACTATATAAAACTACTATATAGTCCTAACGCCGGGAAAGACATAAAAATTTCACAAAATAAGATGAAACTAATAACTATTTTTTGGTTTTCTCCTCAAATGTCTTTCTTTCAATAAGATACCGAAAAAGATTTTTGTATGAAAAAGAGAAGGCCTATAAAAGCTTTTTTAGTTACAAGGCTCAAAAAGCTTTTATAGGCAACTATTATGCTTTTCGTTTCAGGATAATTCCCGCCAACGGCGGTATGGTCAATACAACGGATTGGGGTTGATTGTGCCATTTTTCGGCTTCAGCCGTGATGGATTGTCCGTTGGAAATCCCGCTTCCGTAAAAATCACCCGCATCACTATTGAAAATTTCTTCCCATTGTCCCAAAGACGGAACTCCGATCCGGTAGTTGCTTTGCGGAGTCGGGGTCATATTGAGCACTACCACTACCGTATCGCTCGGGTTGAGGCCTTTGCGCATATATGCCACAATGGAGTTGTCGCGGTCTTGGGCGTCAATCCAGCCAAATCCGTCAGGAGAGAAATTATAGTCGTGAAGCGCAGGTTGACTTTTCAGAGTGGCATTAAGTGTTTTTACGCATTCATTCAAGCCTTTGTGAGGAGCAAGTTGAAGTAAATGCCAGTCCAGTGATTGTTGAAAATTCCACTCACGAAGTTGGCCAAATTCGCCGCCCATGAAAACGAGTTTCGTGCCCGGGTGGGTATACATATAAGTAAACAAAAGGCGCAAATTAGCAAAGCGTTGCCATTCATCGCCCCGCATTTTACCGATAAGTGAGCCTTTGCCGTATACCACTTCGTCGTGAGAAAGCGGCAACATGAAGTTTTCAGAGAAAGCATAGACCAAGCTAAAAGTAATTTGGTCTTGGTGCCAACGCCGATACATAGAATCTTTCTCGAAGTACTTGAGCGTGTCGTTCATCCATCCCATCATCCATTTCATGCCAAAGCCTAAACCGCCCAAATAGACAGGGCGTGAAACTCCCGGGAAAGCCGTTGATTCTTCGGCAATGGTTTGTATATCGGGAAACGCTTTGAAAGCCGCTTCGTTCATTTCTCTCAGCAACGAAATCGCCTCTAGGTTTTCGCGTCCGCCAAATTCGTTAGGAATCCACTCACCGTGTTTGCGCGAATAGTCTAAGTACAACATCGACGCAACGGCATCTACCCGCAGTCCGTCGGTATGGTAGCGGTCGAGCCAAAACAGGGCGTTGGAAATCAGAAACGAACGAACTTCATTGCGACCGTAGTTGAAGATATAGCTTTTCCAGTCGGGGTGGTACCCTTTGCGCGGGTCGGCGTGTTCGTAGAGGTGCGTACCGTCAAATTCGTAAAGCCCGTGGGCATCGCCGGGGAAGTGAGAAGGAACCCAGTCCATTAATACTCCGATACCGGCTTGGTGAAGTTTTTCGATGAGGTACATCAAATCCTGGGGAGCACCCAAACGCGAAGCGCAGGAGAAGTAACCGGTGATTTGATACCCCCACGAAGGAGGATAGGGTGCTTCCATAATGGGCATAAACTCCACGTGTGTAAAGCCCATTTCTTTGACGTAAGGCACCATCGCATTCGCGATTTCCTGAAAACTTAAAAAACGCTCGGGCTCGGATGGGTCACGTACCCAAGATTCAAGATGAACTTCGTATACAGACATGGGGGCGTTGAGGGCATTGTGTTTGCGACGTTCGCGCATCCATTCCTCATCTTTCCACTCATACCACGTGTCCCACACGACAGACGCCGTTTGGGGGGCAATTTCGCACCACAGGGCAAAGGGGTCCGCTTTTTCGAGTTCTCTGCCTTCAATGCTTGATTTGATGAAATATTTATAGACCTCACCGCGTCCGATATCGGGGATAAAGCCTTCCCAAATACCAGAACCATCCCAGCGTGAGCTAAGTGGGTGACTGCCCCGTTCCCAGCCGTTGAAGTTCCCAATCACTGAAACGTATTCAGCATTGGGTGCCCAAACGGCAAAGTAGGTACCAATAACCCCTTTGTGTTCTGCGACGTGAGAACCCAGTTTTTCGTATAGCTTATAGTGTTTGCCTGATTTGAATAAATAAATATCAAATTCCGAAAATCGCGAATAGTTTTCGACTGCTTGCAACTCAGCATCGGTTACCGTAGGCTCAATCATTACTTCGGTCTTTTTTCCGGTTTTTTTAGGTACGGGCGGTTCGGCTACGACTTCTTTTTTAGTTTTTGCTGATTTTGCCATAATATTGACTATTGAGATGGTTCATTATAGGTTATGTGGTGCAAAATAGATTTTTTCGAGCCAAAATTGCACTATTAAGCTTAAAAAATTCTTTTTCTTTTTACGTACGAATACATTTACTCAAAATAAAAGACGACCGAACTATGAGTTTTTTCAATATCGACAACATCTTTTTTGAAGCTTGGGGCTACAAAATGAGCCATTTAGAGTTTTGGGCTACGGTCATCGGTGCTGTTGCAGTGTGGTTGTCGGCGCGCGAAAACGTATGGAGTTGGATTATCGGCCTTTTTAATGTGGTGTTGGCCTTTGTGCTGTTTTATCAGATTCAGCTTTATCCGGATATGTTCTTGCAGGTATTCTTTTTTATTACCAATCTTATCGGTTGGTGGCAGTGGAAGTTCCCTAAGTCGGATGAGGCTAACCTCAAAAACGAACTCAAAATCAGTAAACTATCAATGAGTCAGTGGCTTCTGTTGGGATTAGGAGGGGTAGTTTGTACTTTAATCATGGGTGGTTTTGCCAAAAATCTACACGAGTGGCTTCCTCAATTGTTTAGCAAACCAACGGCCTTTCCGTACATGGATTCCTTCACTACAGTTATGAGTATAATAGCAACGTTCATGCTGATTCGGAAGAAGATAGAGGCTTGGTACGTGTGGTTATTTGTAGATGCTATTGCTACTTACATGTATTATCTTAAAGACGTAAAGCTTTACGGGTTGCTGTACTTTATTTTTTGTTTTATTGCCGCTTTTGGGGCTTACAATTGGACGAAGGAGTATCAAGGTTATAAAAAGCAATGAAGAAAAGGGAAGTGTACAAATGTTATTATTCGTATATCTGAATTTGTACTCGTATCATCGGATTTTTAAAAATAGTATCTTTATTATCTATTCTCCATTGACCGCCATTGTTTCTGATTCGACCAAGGTATTCATTAAACTCTAATGTCTTTCCTATATTTTGACCATAGTAAGTAATAACTTTTTTATTAGGCCATATGACATCATAACCATACTTGGGGTTATTAGAATTAATCCACTCCATAGCTACAAAAAAACCATTTTCAGGTATAGAAATATTGTATTTACTTATGTCCACATCAAACCAACTTTTTCGACTTCGTGCATGAACTACTAAGTTTTCTTGTAACAAGTCATCGCCTGGCATTCCTTTTTCATTCTTGTAAATCCGAATTCTAAAAGGAGTTTTATGTTTTCCTACACCTCCAATCCAGTAGCCTACTTTTTGAATAAATCCCTCTGACTGTGTATAATTTGGAACTAATAAGGCCATTTCCTGAATAGTGGCATAAGTAAATTGACCAGTGACTAATGTAGTTGTTTCCTGTTTAGAACCTAACCATAATTGGTGTTTTTTTCGATTATTCTCTACAATTATCTCAGGTAAATTAATAGGCTTTTCCTGTAAAATAATTTTCATTGGCTCTTTCCATTGAGAGACAGGTAAACGAGTGTCAAAAAAGCCCAAACAACTAACGAATAAAGTATCACCGAGGTTACTGTTTTCAATAATAAATTGTCCATTTTCGTTGCTTCTTATACCCCATTTACGATGTTCATCTGTGATAATGGCAAACGGAATAGATACACCTTTTTGCTGGCTTATTACTTGACCAGATAGCTTTTTTTGAGAAAAAACAGGCAATAAACTAATAAAATAAACCACTATTAACTTCATAATATTAATAGTGGTTCTAATAAAAATTGGAATTATCTTAAATTTCATAACCTTTGTCACCAGCTTCTGCACAAGAAATATCCTCAGTCCAAGTATTTATCCGGATTCCCAGAAAATAATAACTGTATTCAACTCTTACTTGATACTGGCTATTCCACGAAAATGAGGCGATAATTCTGTTAGTAGTTCCAAACCAAACGCCTTCCGCATAGCTGTATTGAACAGCTCCAAAGACTAACCCTAC
Organism: Runella sp.; assembly: GCF_027484545.1. GTDB lineage: Bacteria > Bacteroidota > Bacteroidia > Cytophagales > Spirosomataceae > Runella. The sequence continues at coordinate 12,534 of NZ_JAIXST010000350.1, forward strand.
AGTTAAGCAGGCAGTAATCATTGTCTTTCTAAGTCGATACTTTTGTACCGATGATTGTCTAATAAATTTTTCCCTAAAAAAGAAATTTAGGTCGGTAAAAAATAATTTTATAACCAAAAATAAATGAACATAATCAAATAAAAAATATTTTTCCATTATTTTTTTAGGAATAGGGGTTTTGTGTACCTAAAAGACAATGAATTAATTTGGGATATAAATTAAAAATAAAGCATATAAACAATGTATCTGCAACAGTAAATATTGTATTAATTGTTATAGTTTTAAATTGAAAATTATTTGTTGTACTAAATTAAAAGGTTATAAAAAGCAATGAAGAAAGGGTTGATTTTTGGGAAGTTTATGCCTTTTCACAAAGGACATTTGGCCTTAGTAGAGTTTGCATTGTCGCAGTGCGAACAGGTTATCGATTCGATGAGCTATACGCAAACTGACCCAATTTCTGCCGAAATTCGATTTGAGTGGTTACACCAAATTTTTGCTAACAATCCCCGAATTGAATTGTTTCAGGCCATAGACGATATTCCTGACGATGGTTTGCCGCTCGTTGATGCTACCAAACTTTGGGCGGAGTTTATTCATCAGACGTTTCCAGATATTGAGGGCGTATTTTGTTCAGAAGGGTACGGGATTCCCTTAGCTCAACATTTAGGATTACCTGTGGTACTTTTTGACCAAGAACGCGTTCAAGTGCCTGTTTCTGCCACTGCGATTCGGAATCACCCCTTTGCTAATTGGGAATTCATTCCCGAAGTGGTACAGCCCTATTTTACCAAAAAAGTCTGTTTATACGGCCCGGAAAGTGTAGGGAAAACGACATTGGCGTATCAGTTAGCTAATTACTTTCAAACGGTTGTTGCACACGAAGTAGCCCGAGATTAACTGACTTCCAACGAATTTGAAATAGAGAAAATAATCGAGATTGGTAAAAAACAAACTGAGTTGGTCAAGCAACAACAAAAAGTGGCTAATAAGGTACTCTTTTGCGATACAGATTTGATTACGACCCAAATTTACAGTCAGCAGTACTTTGGTAAAATTCCGCAGGAGTTAACAGAATTGGAAAGAGAAGTCAGCTACGATTTGTATTGCCTGTTGAACATTGATACTCCTTGGGTCGCGGATTCGCTGCGAGATTTTGGGCATCGCCGCGCGGAGATGTTTGCTGTTTTTAAAGAAGAATTGGGAAAACGTAACATTCCATATTTGTTGATAGAAGGAACGTGGGAAGAGCGGTTTGAGAAAGTACGACAGCAAGTGGAAACAATGCTTCAAATGCATTAGCCCTTTTTGTCCAGTTTGAGTGCAATTGCCACGGCAAAATCAATGGCTTGCAGCATGGGGCGCGTATCTGCGTGGTCGAGAGTGTCTTCCGGTCGACGAATGTTAGGCATAAGGCCGTTTTCGTCCAAAGCTGCCAAGGTTACGCAGTGAATTCCAGCCCTTACAAACCACACACTGTCAAAATTAGCGGTGTGCCAGCTTCCGGCAGTTACGTTCTGAAATCGACGGTCGGTTTTTACCAACGTAGTTGCTGTTTTTGTAATTTCATTGTCGTATTCAATCAAGGTCAGGCTGCCGGTTTGGGTTATGAATTTCAATTGACCATTGCCCAGTGTATCAAAATTGATGAGGTAATTAAGACGGGTTTTATCGAATTTTTCTTTCAGATAATAATGCGAGCCTACCATTCCCACTTCTTCGGCATTGGTCAATACAACTTCAATTTCCGTGTTTTTGAGTTGATTTTTTAAAAATTCAGCCGTTTTTAGGGCAGCTACTACGCCGGTGGCATTGTCACTTGCCCCGTTGGTATAGCCTTTTCGCCAAAACCCAATCGTGCCAAGTACCGCCTGACCAACGAAATAAATACAAAGTAAGACTCTGATAATGAGCAAATACTGATTTTCTGGCAAGTGATAACTAAGCCCTGCTACTGGAGTTGCCAAAGCCATCAAAATCATGGAAGAACGAATGGAATTCCGAAAGCCATCCTTGGTTTGACGACGATACAAAAACGAAACCGGGGCCGAATCGTAATGAGCCATTAGGATCAGCTTGCTTTTTGCGCCCGTAGGTACATATCGTCCAATGATATTTTTAGCATTTACCAAAGGCGGTAAAAACATCAGCCAGGAAGGACGCCAATCAAAATAAAGAAGCCCGTTTACTGCAAATACCGCCACAATGAGTACGGAAGCTAAACTGAGCCACTGAACTGTTAAAAGTCCAACGGTGATTCCGCCAATCAGCCAATAAACAATGGGAAGATAGGTGGGCGGTGTTCGGAAGGATTGGTATTCCACGCCGAAATCAGCGCTTTTTAATTCTTCCGCAATCACTTCCGCCGCTTTTGCATTGGATTTACTGCCGACACCTCGGTGCGGAAATTCCGTTAATTTCTCCAGAAGCTGTTTAGGGTCGTGCGTCATTTTAGGAAGGATGACTATTGGAGGCGACGTTGGGGCGTGAGATTGTACCTTATTCCAATCCCAGTAGTGAACCCAGCCCCCCGAGATACAAATTGGGCATTTTCGGTGGGTTCCTGATTGTTTTTAATGGCAATATCTACGTGGGCTATATTCATCATTCCCATCATTTGACGGGCATACACGCTCAAAGTCCACCGTCTTGATAACGCCCAATTAAAACTTACCGTAGCCTCGGCATTGATGGAGTGTTGGCGAATTACCCCCGCTGAACCCGCATATACCAATGAATCAGTCCACGTATGCCCGCGACTTGTGACCACGCCGTTGAAAAATTGTTGAGGTAACTGATTAGTGCCCCATACGTATTGAAGCCCGCCTCCGAGATGAGCTTCGAGCTGGTCGTGGAAAACCAGAACGCGCCAATTGGCACGCAGCGGAAAACTCATGAACTGCATCGAATTGGTGCCCACGACTCGGTTGGTTTGATAGATATAAACGAGATTAATAGGCAGTGAGTAAACGCCGGTTTCCACCGATAAAAAAGGGTTGACAACTTTTCCGATTTTTATGCCATACATGGGCATTATTCCGGAACTGCCGGACGTATATTTTGTCAGCTCTCCCGCTATCATTCGGGTCTGACTACTAAAAATTCCAACGTCTGTTCCAACGTACCAATTGCCGTGGAATAGTTTAGCTTGACCTAATCCCGACAGTGAAAACAAACACATCAATCCAACAATCGCGTAGCAGTGTTTCATGGGTGGGAAGGGTTAAAGAGATGAAACCAAGGCTAATATACGAAATTTAAAAATTCGTCCGACAAAAAATGCAGGATTGTTTAGTAAACGGCTGTTTGGAGAAAGATAAGGGAAGGGTGTGAGGCAAGAACAAGGCCGGCCGTGTGGTAAGAGGTTGAAAAAACAGGAAGTAGGAAAAACAAAATCTTAGCTTCTGATTTCCTACTTCCTGTTTTTTTCCTACTTCGAAACTTTAACCATTAAAACCACGCGGCACCTAAGTTGCGGAAAGGCCAAGGAATGGAAAGTAAAATAAGAATCAGAGCGGCTAAATAATAAGAAAAGACTTTGCCGTGATTCAGTTTTTTGCCCTGAGCATGTCCAAGCGTAATAAGGACAATGGCAATCAGCATTCCGACGATGTGCTCTACAGTATAAAAACGGTAAAGTTTATCGCTCATCATGTCGAAACGTACTTTTACTCCCCAATCCATTGCGTAAAGAACAAGCCCGATCAATAACTGCGTGTGCGTGGCAATCATCGCAAAAAGATAGACTTTAGAATAGGGAGCATTGGGCTGACTGCGTTTGGTAAAGGCAACATAAATAGCCGCTATCAAAAGCGCCAAAACTACGTAGCGAAGACCGGAGTGCGCTCGTACAAGAATTTCCATAGTTGGTTAGATTTTGTGAAATAAATAGATGAAAAATTGAAATGTTAAATGGGTTGATTGTGCGGGTTATTTGTTCAAGTGTTGCCATCCCTGGGCTTGAATGGGAAAGCGTCCGCCGGCTTTGGTGACCAATTCTACGGCTTGTGGGTCATTCGTCATAAAACCTACAAAACTGATGTGGGGCGAGTTTTTGATTTTTTCGTAATCACCCTGCTGAATGGTAAACAACAACTCGTAATCTTCGCCTCCGTTAAGGGCAATGGTTAAAGGGCTGACTTTGAACTCGTCGGCCGTTAAAAAAGTCTCGTCCGCAATGGGTATGTTTTCTTCAAAAACCTGCGCTCCCATTCCCGATTGATTGCACAAATGCAGAATTTCAGAAGCCAATCCGTCCGAAATGTCAATCATAGACGTGGGTACCACCCCTGCATCCTGAAGTTCATAGACAATGTCAGTACGGGCTTCGGGTTTGAGCTGACGACCTACCAAATACGCTTTTTCTTCCAATTGGGGTTGCATATCGGGGTTTTCTAAAAACTCCCGTTTTTCTCTTTCCAAAAGTTGTAAGCCCATGTAGGAGGCACCTAAGTCGCCCGTTACACAAATAATGTCGTTGGGTTTTGCGCCGCTTCGGTACGCGATTTTGTCCTTTTGTACCACCCCTATGGCCGTAACTGAAATCACCAGACCGGAACGGGAAGCACTTGTGTCACCTCCTACCAAATCCACTTTATAGGCTTCGCAGGCCGCTTGAATACCCGCGTAAAGTTCGTCAATTGCCTCTACTGAAAAACGGTTGCTTAATCCTACACTAACCGTAATTTGACGGGGAGTGCCGTTCATGGCGGCGATATCCGATACATTTACTGCCACAGCTTTGTAGCCCAAATGCTTGAGGGGAGCATAACTCAAATCAAAATGAACCCCTTCGACCAGCATATCGGTTGAAACCAACAGATATTCATCAGTTCCCGTGTCAATGACTGCGGCATCGTCGCCGATTCCTTTTATTGTTTGGGGCAGTGTGGGGGTAAATTGCTGGTTTATACGTTCAATCAGCCCAAATTCGCCTAATGTTGAAAGTTCGGTTCGAATCATTTTTAAGGATATGTCGGACACCCGACATTTGGTGTAAAGTAAAAGTTGAAAATTTGCATCACAAAACTTTTCGGTGCAAAGTTCGTTAAAAATACGTGTTTTCCCGTATGTATTTACAGGTACACAGATGGTGACATCTATATCGAACTTAATGACAACTTTTTTGTTACAAGCAATATGAAGACAATCCTTAAAAAAATTATTTTCGGAACGCTGGCTCTTTCTTCACTGTCATCGTGTGGACAGTCGGCAAAAAAAATTGAACAGATGGAAGAAAAAGCAAAAACCCTCACGGGCTTAGCCACGGCGACTTTTGGTACGGGATGTTTTTGGTGTACCGAAGCAGTCTATCAGGAAATGGAAGGCGTTGAATCAGTAGTATCAGGCTATTCGGGTGGATTTGTGGAAAATCCGACATACGAGCAGGTATGCGGAAAAGCCACCGGCCATGCCGAATGTGTCCAACTCAAGTACGACCCCAAAAAAGTGACGTATTTGGAGTTGTTGGAAGTGTTCTTCAAAGTACACGACCCAACCACCAAAGACCGCCAAGGCAATGACGTAGGGCCGCAGTATCGGTCGGTTATTTTTTATCACGATGCCGAACAAAAAGCATTGGCCGAAAAAGCCATCAAAGAACTGAACGCTTCGGGGGCTTACAGCAAGCCGATCGTAACGGAAGTCGTAAAAGAAGAGAAGTTTTACGTAGCGGAAGCCTATCACCAAAACTTTTTTGCGAATAATCCCGGTCAGGGTTATTGTGCATTTGTGGTTGCTCCCAAAGTGGAAAAATTCCGCAAGGTATTTAAAGAGAAGTTGAAAGCGCATTAACAACACGATTACCCTTTTTGATTATTAAAAGCCCTGAGAATGGGCTTTTTTTATGGATTTATTGGAAAAGGGTTTCGGTCTCAAAAAATCAACTGTAGTGGTGATTTTTACATTTTCACTACTGATTCAATTACGCTTTGTCGTTACTAACTTCCTCAGGGACAATTTTTCCCTTCCCATAATAGGTCATGTGTTCGGCACCCAGGTAATAATACCAAATCGAAGTGGCCATGGCAAGGTGACTGATGTCATTGTAATTGAACCAGGGGCCGATGCTGAATTTAAGGGCGTGAAGGCCGGCCGCAACTGCTCCCCAAAAAGTAGCGATAAAAATATTCACGCTGCCCGGGTCTTTCTTCTTTTTGTAAACGTAGATTTCTATTAAAAAAAGCATTAAAAAAAGACCGTAGAAGGCGTGTATTTCCACCACTACAAAGTTGAGGGTGAGAATGGTCAGGACAAAGAAAATGACGAGCTCCGCATAGTTAAGCCAGCCCAGAAGTAATCCTCCTCTTTGATGTAACAGCGGTTTGATGTGCCAAATGGCAGCTCGTTCAAAAAGTGCTACTGCAATCATACTGGCAAACCAGCCCGGAATTTTGCCAAGCTGGCCGGTCAGATATAAAAAACCATGTCCCAGTACACCGCCAATCGCCGTAGCAATGGCCATAAAAAGGAAGAAATACCGGGTTTGTTGGTTCATTCTGTGAGCGTGCCTCGGCTTGTTGAGTCGGAAAAAGGCATATAGGCAGATAGCAGTCATTGCCAGACTGGATAGGACTGTGGAAGGCTCCAAAATGGTAATTCCAAAAACGTGTATCTGGTGAACTTTGCTGAAATCAATAACTATTTCATTCATAAAAAAGTGCTTTGGTGCTTAAAGAGCGAAAAGTCGCAGCCAGAAATTGTTCCAAGTCCTAAAAACAAGGCACAATTGGTCAACTATTCTGAAAAACTTTAATGTGTTTGTCTCTGAAAATGGGCTTTTGGGTATTTGTATTTGGGAGAATAAGCAAATGAAGCAGCGACTATTATCCTTAAATTTCTCTTCGGAAAATCTCGTTTTTTTATCTTTAGCAATAATCTTTTGTTACTCCTCCAACAACTCCGTTTCCACTTCCAGTGAATTGAGAGTGGCGCTGCCAAACTGAGTGACCATAGCCACGTCGGCGGCGTCTCTGCCGTAGCCAAGTACAATACGGTATCCGTGAGTTTCGGATTGTACGGCATCAAATGTGTACCATTTTCCTCCTACGTAGGCTTCAAACCAAGCGTGTAAATCCATGAAATTGAGCTTGTCTAAGTAACCCACGGTCATTCGGGCGGGGATGGATAAAGTTCGGCACAAGGCAATGCCCAAATGGGTAAAGTCGCGGCACACGCCTACGCGTTGGCGCGCCAAATCCAGTGCGGTGGTTGTGGAATTGGTAGTGTTGTATTCGTAGCGAACATTTTGATAAATCCAACTTCTGATGGCTTCTACCTGCTCATAGCCCCAAGCGGCATTTCCCACCACCCACGAGGCCAAGTCTTGAAGTTCAAATAAGTCGGATTGACAATAACGGCTTGGTGAAAGATATATCAATATTTCCGTTGGCAGGTCTTCTACCAGTATATAAGGGGGAAAAGGATGGACAGGAATTTCTACATCATTTACCAAGACTTCTATCTCGGTAGTCATGGTAAGATTGCCTACGGGTAGCACCGCCCGTACACAATGGTTTCCGTAATTGTCATTGTAATTAAAAAAAGGGACAAAAGGCTCAATTCTAAAGTCTTCTTTTAGTACTGATTGTCCTTCCTGACGTCGGGGGCTAAGAAGCATTTGAACTGTGGTTGGGGTGTGTATTTGGTACTTGAATACACTTTTGCCTCTTATCTTCATACGACGGAACGTGGAAATATAGTTTTGTGTAAAGTACCGAAAATTTCTCAAAATTCAGAAGGAAAACCCTAACCAATTTGCTTAAAAAAATAAACAGACAGACCACATTTTATGATCTGTCTGTTTAAGTGATTGTACTCATTTCCAATGTAACCCCTTACATCGGTTTCTTCACGGATTTGCGTCCCATTGCGTACTCAATTCCTCCTAATAAATGTTGAACAAACAAAGGCTCCACGAACGATTCATCGGTGTGACCGCCACCCGTGTAAAACGAACGTCCACCGTCAAACTCACGGTACCAAATGAATGGGTGATTGACTCCGTTTTTGCCGCCGCTGTAAGTGGTTTCATCCAGGGTCGCCAATACTTTTATCCCCATTATAATGCTTTTGTAGTTGTATAATTCATCAAAACGTTTCCAACGGTCAGGAAGCATTGCGGTGGCCGGGTGATTTTTGTCATTCACGGCTACTTCCATGTTTTGTTGTTTGGGGTGGCTCAAAAAGTAAGCCCCGACCAATTGATTGTACCAAGGCCAATCGTATTCGGTATCAGCTGCCGCGTGGATTCCCACAAAACCGCCTCCACCGCGGATATATTGCTCAAAAGCGGCCTGTTGGGCATCATCAAGAATATTTCCCGTGGTACTCAAAAACACAACTGCTTTGTATTTTTTAAGATTTTCGGCCGTGAAAACGCTGGCATTTTCGGTGGTATCTACCGCAAATTTGTTTTGTTCGCCCATGAGCATCAAAGCTGCTTTTCCCTTTGGAATGGACGCATGTCGAAAGCCTTTTGTTTTAGAAAAAACCAAAATAGCGTCTTTGGTAGCAGCAACCTTTTTCTTTTTTTGGCCAAACGAACTGATAGCAATGGCAAAAAGAAGGGTGCAGAGGTAGAAATATTTTGTCATTCGTATAAAGTATTTTCTAACAAAAGACGCTCCTTTGCCGAAACTACTTTTCTAAAAACCACGGAGAAAATATTTATGATTGCTGATTGCTGATTTCCGATTTGTGATTCTCACTTCTCACTTCTGGCTTCTCATACTTTTTAGGCGCATACAAAAAACCGAAGGCTTCGGCCCCTTCGCGTTCATGGACTTTGTGGTGTACGTAATGCGCCCGAATGATACGCTGTAAGTAGCGATTGTTGGTTTTGAATTTGATTTTGACCCGACGATGCACAATCACATCGTGAAAAAGGAAATAAGCAACGCCGTACAGCGTAATTCCGAACCCAATGTATATGAGCCAACTGAGGTTTTCTATTTCGGAGCCTACCATAATCAGGGCTGTAGCCGAGACGCCGAAAATGATGCCAAAGAGGTCGTTGGTTTCCCACCAACCTTTGTGGTGGACGTGGTGCGACTCGTGCCAGTTCCACATGGGGCCGTGCATGATGTATTTGTGGGCAAACCAGGCAAAGCCTTCCATAAAAATAAACGTTCCGAGAACAAGAAAAATAGGGAGTAGCATAGTATTTAGTAATAAAACAGCAACTTGTTAATGTCTTGAAAGTCAGTTGTGTGAAAAAATACAATTAACGGATAACAATTAACGCATAACCGCTTGTTGGGCATTCGTTTTTAGAAAAACCATTTTTCGCCTTCCTTTGTTAGTGAACAGAACTAAAACATTGCAAAATTAGCTTTATGTCAGCACTTACCATACCCCAACGCCCGGCTCGAAAATTTTTGGGCGAAGAATTTTCAGTAACAACTTGGGAAAAACTTCAGCCATTTTACGAAAACCTTAAAAATCGTTCCATCCATTCTGTCGGAGACTTACGGCAGTGGTTTTTGGACAAAAGCGAGTTGGAATCGTATCTGTCCGAAAATTTTGCGTGGCGTTACATTCGCATGACCTGCGACACCGCCAGCGAGCAATATCAACAGGAATTCAACGATTTTGTGGAAAACTTTCAACCTTTTCTCAGTGCTTACGGCAACGAGTTAGACAAAAAAGCAGTGGAAAGTCCCTATTTAAACGAACTGAAAGATACCGGCTTTGAAGTGGCTCTTCGCAGTATGAAAAAAGCCATTGAGATTTTTCGCGAAGAAAATATTCCTCTTCAAACCCAAATTCAAACCGAACAGGCCAAATACGGCGCTATGATAGGCGCAATGACGGTCAATGTAGATGGCGAAGAAATAACGCTTCCGAAAGCATCTGACTTTTTGCAGTCGACGGACCGTGACCTGCGCGAACAAGTATGGCTAAAAATTCAAACGCGTCGGTTGGAAGACAAAGTGGCATTGGATGAACTGCTTAACAGTCTGCGCGACCTTCGTAATCAAACGGCCATCAATGCAGGTTTTGCCAACTTTTGCGATTATATGTTTGCCGCTTTGGGTCGCTTTGATTATACCCCACAGGATTGTTTTAATTTTCACGAATCCGTAGCGGAGGCTGTTGTTCCCATGCTCAACGACATGGCTAATGAGCGCAAACAGGCGTTGCAATTGGACACACTGCGTCCGTGGGATTTGAAAGTGGACCCCGAAAATCGCCCGCCGTTGAAGCCGTTCAGTACGGGCGAAGAATTGCTGGAAAAAACAATTACCTGTTTTACGCAGCTTGACCCGCAGTTGGGCAATTACCTTAGCGTCATGAAAGCCATGGGGCGTCTTGATTTGGAATCGCGCAAGGGCAAATCGCCGGGAGGGTATAATTATCCGTTGGAGGAAATCGGTGTACCGTTTATTTTCATGAACGCTACCTCTAATCTCCGTGATTTGGTGACGCTTCTGCACGAAGGTGGCCACGCCGTACACAATTTCGTAACGCGTGATTTGCTGCTGAATTCATTCAAAAATCCACCGGCTGAAGTGGCTGAATTGGCTTCGATGAGCATGGAGCTATTGACGATGGATTATTGGAACGTGTTTTTTGAGAACGAAGAAGACCTTCGTCGGGCCAAAATCCAGCATTTGGAATCTATTATCGAAACCCTGCCATGGGTAGCCACCATTGACAAATTTCAGCATTGGTTGTACGAAAATCCAACGCACAGCATCGAAGAACGTCAAAGCAAGTGGTTGAAAATTTATGAACAATTCAGCGATTCTGTGACGGATTGGAGCGGATTTGAGGATTTTAAAAAATACATTTGGCAAAAACAGTTGCACATTTACGAAGTGCCGTTTTATTACATCGAATACGGCATGGCGCAATTAGGTGCCGTAGGCGTATGGCGCAACTACAAACAAAATCCGCAAAAGGGGTTGGAAGGCTATCTAAATGCCCTCAAATTGGGCTATACCGCTCCCATCAGTGAAATTTACGCAGCGGCCAACATTCCCTTTGATTTTTCAAAGGACTACATCACAGAGTTAATGAATTTTGTTAGAGAAGAGTTGGAAGGATTGAAGAAGTAGGTAGCGTTTTCATTGAAATTTTTCATTATTTTGTTTATACATTACGAAAAAGGAAAAAAAATGATACAGAAAGTTCGGCTCAAAAACTTCAAACGGATTGAAGATGAAACGTTCAATCTTACTGATTTTGATTTATTGGTGGGAGCTAACAATAGTGAGAAAAGTACATTGTTACAAGCATTAGCTATTTGGCAGTATTGTATAGAACAGTTTCGAAGAGCAAAAAGAAGTGGCAGTAATGGTGTTCAAATAGTATTACCCAACTTTACTGCGTTACCGTTACCTGAATTTTTATTGCTGTGGAAGGATAAAACGGAAAGACGATACACTAAAATAGATGGAACGAAAAAGCAGAAACCAGAATATATTTTAGTGGAAATTGAAATTTTTTGGAGGACGGAAGATAATATAGACAGATCTCTAAGTGTTCAATTAAGATATCAATCTCCACAATCTGTTTATGCAATTCCTGCAACTGGTTGGGCTGATTTTCGTGCTTTGGAAAAAAGTGTCGATTTCCCCAGAATAGTTTATGTACCCCCTTTTTCTGGATTAGAACCAAGTGAAATCTGGTATGATGACGCAAATGTTCGTAAAAATGTTGGTAAGGCACAACCTGGTTCAGTTCTTCGAAATTTATTATTTAGAGTAATTGACAAGTCAGGAGCTCCCGTTAAAGACAATAGTGATTGGAAGGAAATTGTAGATAAAATTAATGAATGGTTTGGGGTAAAACTAAATCCTCCTCAATATGAAAAAGGTGAGAGTATTGATATTGAATTATCTTATAGGCCGAATGGAAAAGATTATGATATTATTTCGGGGGGAAGTGGATTTCACCAAATTTTGACCTTAATGGCTTTTCTCTATGGGTATCCAGGGATTACGACTATTCTATTTGATGAACCTGACGCTCATTTACATGTTAATCTTCAAAGAAAAATTCTTAATTATTTTAAGCAGCAGAAAAAGATACAATTTTTGATTGCAACTCATGCTGAAGAATTTAGGGTGTAGGACAAGTTTGTAAAGTTGGTTAAAATTATTAAGATTGCTTTCTATGGAAAGCGAAGAAGCAGAATTTAGATCCCTATTTGCTAACTATTTAGCATGGAAAGATAGTCAGA
>NZ_JAIXST010000111.1 GCF_027484545.1 Runella sp.
GGCTGGTCAGAAAGTCGCTATCCTTTTCCAAATTGGACAAGTGGCACAACTTGGCGATTGGTTGGTGCTTTTGGCAATTCAACTTGGAGAGGCAGCATTACATTTGATACACCGCCAACTTTTAAAAACCTATCAAAAACGACAGAAACTTTTTTTGATTTGCGAATTTTAATAAATAATCTTAACTTTGCAGCCCATTTTGATAGAGATGTGAAAGCGCTAACTCAGTACGATATAGACATTTACGGCTTAAAAGATAAACAGTATGTTTACGATTTTGAGTCAGGAAGTGAGTTTTTTGAAGAACTTGAGCAAGATTTGATTGAAAACGGTCGATTTAAGACCCATTTAACTCTTGACAAGTCGGCTACAATGATGATACTGATTTTTCACATTGTAGGAGCCGTTGAACTGGTATGTGATCGCAGTCTGGAGGTATTTGAAGAACCGATAGATATTCATGAACGGTTGATTTTAAAGTTCGATGACCACGACGAACAGCTTGCCGACGATATAGAACTCATTCGTCATGAGGCCGTTCGGATAAACATCGCAACTTATATTTTCGAATACATTGCGCTGACTTTGCCGATGAAAAAGCTCCATCCACGCTTCCGTACGGATGATGATAATGGAGATGAGGAGGAAGGCATTTTGATTTATCAGACTCCCGAAGAAACCGAGCCGGAGTCTTCCGAAGATGAAGATCCGCGTTGGGCTGCTTTACGAAAGCTGAAAGGGAAAGAATAAGAATTTTAAAGTAATATAAATTTTTTGATAACGGACAACTAATAACGACATAAGATAATGGCACATCCAAAACGAAGACACTCCAGCACTCGCCGCGATAAGCGTCGTACACACGATGCCTTAACAGGTAAGGCTCTTTCTACCGATCCAACAACGGGCGAAGTTCATGTAATGCACCGCGCACACGTTTTTGAAGGTAATTTGGTTTATAAAGGCAAAGTAGTGATTGAAGGCTACACAAAAGCCTAATTCATAAAATACTGTATATGAAAGCATTTCATCACAACTTGTATAGAAAGTTGTGACGAGATGCTTTTTTAGTATTCCTTATATGCTATTTTTACAGCCTCTTACTACTCAATACCTACAATAACCGATGAAAATAGGAATAGACGCAATGGGAGGGGATTTTGCCCCCGAGGCAATCGTAGAAGGAGTTGTAATGGCTGCTTCTGATTTACCCGAAAATGCCCATATTGTACTGATAGGCAAACAGGACATCATTAATAATTTACTTTTAAAGTACAATTATCAAGGTTCTCAAATCGAAATAGTTCATGCAGATGAGGTTGTTGAGATGGGAGAACATCCTACAAAGGCATTATCTCAAAAGCCTCATTCAAGTATTTCGATTGGTTTTAAGTTACTGAAAGATAAACAAATTGATATTTTTTGCGGAGCAGGAAATACGGGCGCTATGCACGTAGGAGCCTTGTTCAGCATTAAAGCCATCGAAGGAATTATTCGGCCTGCTATTGTTGGGTTTGTTCCCCAAAAGAAAGGCGGACACTCTATTATGCTTGATATTGGTGCCAATGCCGATTGCAAACCTGAAGTATTGGAGCAATTTGGCGTAATTGGTTCTATCTTTGCCCAACATACGTTCGGAATTGATCGTCCTCGTGTCGCTTTGATGAATATAGGTGAAGAAGAACAGAAGGGTTCGGTGATTGCCCAGGCAGCCCATCAACTCCTGAAAGACAATCCCCGTATTCATTTTATAGGGAATATGGAAGGCGGTGATTTGTTTGATGACAAAGCAGATGTTATTGTAACGGATGGATTTACGGGTAATGTGCTTTTTAAATTGGCAGAATCTTTTTATATCGTGGCCAAAGAACGAGGTATTCAGGATGATTATATTGACAAAATGAATTATGAATCTGTAGGAGGAAGTTCAATCATTGGAGTAAATGGTAACGTTATGATTGCTCACGGAATTTCATCCGCAGTTGCTATTAAAAATATGATTACTTGGGCTCGCAAACAGGTTGATACCCAAGCGTACATTCAGATTGCTAAAGCTTTGAATTAAAACGGAGTAAATCATTATTAGTCGTTATCCTAATTCAATTAGATTAGACTAAGCACTTTTGTAATGTAATTACAATTACCGGGGTTAATCACTAATTCACAATTCACTAATCGCAGCGGCAAACCGCTCACAATTAGTACTTACAAAGTAAAAAATGAGTCAAATTCGCGCTGCTATTACGGGAATACAAGGATACGTGCCCGATTACGTATTGACCAACGCTGAGTTGGAAAAAATGGTAGAAACCAACGACGAATGGATTATCGCCCGTACGGGTATTAAAGAGCGTCATATCCTTAAAGGAGAAGGACTTGGTACTTCCCACATGGCAGCGGAAGCAGTAAAAGGTCTTCTTAAAAAGACCAATACTTCACCGCAGGAAATTGACTTATTGATTTGTGCCACTACTACACCCGACTATGTTTTTCCGAGTACTGCCAACCTCATTTGTGATATGGCAGGCATCAAAACGGTGGGAAGTTTCGACATTCAGGCGGCTTGTTCAGGGTTCATTTATGCCCTGACGGTGGGTTCGCAATTTATTGAAACAGGGAAATACAAAAAGGTCATCGTAGTGGGCGCTGATAAAATGTCGGCTATCGTTGATTATACCGACCGAACTACCTGTGTGCTATTTGGCGATGGGGCAGGGGCAGTGTTATTGGAGCCTAATACAGAAGGCTTTGGTATTATAGATACTATTATTAAGTCTGACGGGTCCGGACAGCCTTACTTAAATCAAAAAGCAGGAGGAAGTCGCTATCCGCCCACTCACGAAACCATTGATAAACGTTGGCACTACGCCTATCAGGACGGACCTTCGGTCTTTAAATTTGCCGTGACAAACATGGCAGACGTAGCCGCTGAAATCATGGAGAAAAACCACCTTACCGGCGACGACGTAGCATGGCTGGTACCCCACCAAGCCAACAAACGCATTATTTCGGCTACTGCCAATCGGATGAAGGTAGGCATGGACAAGGTAATGCTGAACATCCAAAAATACGGTAACACTACTGCTGCTACCATTCCCCTTTGCCTGTGGGATTATGAATCTCAACTCAAAAAAGGCGATAATCTTATCTTAGCGGCTTTTGGGGGCGGATTTACCTGGGGGTCGGCTTATGTAAAATGGGGCTATTAACTAACAGATTTCTTCATTTGGTCGTTTGGAAGCTAACTTGACTGTTTTCATTTTCAATTCGACCAAGTTATTCATTCTATCGTTTTTAAATTCATACATCGCATGGGCGTCGAGTTTCGATGTAGGCCCGTTTTAAATTGAAAAAAGTATGGCAACTACAGCAGATATCCGTAATGGATTGGTAATTAATTACAACAACGATTTATTTCAAATTATTGAATTTCAGCACGTTAAACCTGGTAAGGGCGCAGCTTTTGTACGTACAAAATTGAGAAGCCTTACGAGTAGCAAAGTCTTGGATAATACTTTCAACTCAGGGGTAACTATTTATCCTGTTCGGGTTGAACGTCGTGAGTTTCAATTCTTATACAAAGACGAAGCTGGTTTCAACTTTATGGACAGCGAAACTTTTGAACAAATCTCCCTGGACGAAAAGTTAGTCGTAGGTGCCGATTTGATGAAAGAAGGACAATTGGTGGAAATTTTGTTGAATACTGAAAATGAGGCTCCTCTTACGTGCGAATTACCGGATGTGGTTGAGCTCGTAGTGACCTATGCTGAGCCAGGTATTAAGGGAGATACGGCAAATAATCCTCGCAAAGCAGTAGAGGTTGAAACAGGTGCACGCATTATGGTGCCTATGTTTATTGAGGAAGGCGACAAACTCCGTATTAAAACTTCTTCAAAAGAGTACGTAGAAAGAGTAAAATAAGCGTGTTTCCCAAGAACCTAACTTCACTTCAATAACTATGGAAATTAAAGACATTCAAAAATTACTCGACTTTATCGCTCATTCCGGTTTAGATGAAGTCAATATTGAAACAGGAGAGTTTAAAGTAAGTGTAAAACGCAATGCGGCGGGTCAATTTGTTCCTGCTTCTTTTGCGCCTGTAGCGGCATCGGCACCTGTTGCTGCTGCTCCACAAGTATCTGGTGCTGCACCTGCTACTCCTGCTCCTAAAGCTGACGATTCTAAATACCTTACCATCAAATCACCGATGATTGGGACTTTCTACCGTTCCGGTGGACCTGATAAATCTTCATTTGTAGAAATTGGTGATGAAGTAACAGCAGGTAAAGTAGTATGTATTGTGGAAGCGATGAAACTGTTCAACGAAATTGAATCTGAAATTTCGGGCCGTGTCGTAAAAGTACTCGTCGAAAACGCTACACCTGTTGAGTACGATCAACCCCTGTTCTTAGTAGAACCCATTTAGTAGTAAGCAGTGAGCAGCAGGCAGTTCACAGTAGGCAGTAGCAATTAAACCGCTAGGGCGGCCCCGTGTAAACTGTAGATTGTAAACTGTAAACTGTAAACTGTAAACTGTAAACTAAAAAAATATGTTCAAAAAAATACTCATTGCCAATCGCGGAGAGATTGCTTTGCGGATTATCCGTACCTGCCGTGAAATGGGCATTCAAACGGTAGCTGTTTATTCAACGGCTGACCGAGATAGTTTACATGTACGGTTTGCCGACGAGGCTGTTTGTATCGGGCCTCCTCCCAGCCGTCAATCGTATTTGAGCATTCCCAATATTATCTCTGCTGCCGAAATCACGAACGCTGACGCCATTCACCCGGGTTACGGATTTTTATCTGAAAATGCCGAATTTTCGAGAATTTGTGCTGAATACGGTATTAAATTCATCGGGGCTACTGCTGAGCAAATCAACTCAATGGGGGACAAGGCTACTGCCAAAGCAACCATGAGAGCCGCAGGTGTACCTGTTATTCCCGGTTCGGAAGGTTTGCTTGAATCGGTGGAAGAAGGTAAAGAATTGGCGAAAGGCATTGGCTATCCGGTCATTGTCAAAGCTACTGCCGGTGGCGGCGGACGCGGAATGCGTATCATTAAAGACGAAAGTGAATTTCAAAAAGCGTGGGATGATGCGAAAAGGGAATCAGGTGCCGCCTTTGGAAACGATGGTCTTTACCTTGAGAAGTTCGTGGAAGAGCCGCGACATATTGAAATTCAGGTAATTGGTGATCAATACGGGACGGTATGCCACTTGTCAGAGCGTGATTGTTCGATTCAGCGCCGTCACCAAAAATTAGTGGAAGAAACTCCTTCTCCGGTTGTCACTCCCGAACTTCGTGCCCGCATGGGTGCAGCAGCGGTTAAAGGTGCCTCAGCCATTGCTTACGAAGGTGCCGGTACGATTGAGTTTTTGGTGGACAAATACGGTGACTTCTATTTTATGGAAATGAATACCCGTATTCAGGTAGAACACCCTATTACGGAAGAAGTTACCGATTTCGATTTAATTAAAGAACAGATCAAAGTAGCGGCGGGAGAGGCTATTTCAGGCCAGAATTATACTCCAAAACTCTTTGCAATGGAGTGTCGAATCAACGCCGAAGATCCTGCCAATAATTTCCGGCCAAGTCCGGGTAAAATTACTCAGTTGCATTTCCCGGGCGGTCATGGAGTTCGAATTGACAGCCACGTGTATGCAGGCTATACCATTCCACCTAACTATGACTCTATGATTGCAAAAGTTATTGTATCAGGACAGTCACGGGCTGAAGTAATGACTCGAATGAAGCGTGCTTTGCAGGAATTTGTTATTGAAGGGGTTAAAACTACCATACCGTTCCATATTCGTCTGATGGATGATCCCGGTTTTCAATCCGGCATTTTTACGACTAAATTTCTGGAATCTTTTGATTTTAGTAATCTGTAACTAATTACTCAACAGTTGGTTATTGAATTTAAGAGCCTAATGTCACGTTATACCTAAGTTCTAAGTTTTACATTTAATTTGAACAGATATGGGAACGGTTCTTTTGGGTCGTATTACGTTAAATCCGAATGTTGGACATGGAAAGCCTACTGTTAGGAATACACGCTATTTAGTTGAAGGTCTTTTGGAATATCTTGCCGCAGGCGATAGTATTGAAGAGGTTTTAGAAGAATTCCCTGATTTAGAAAAAGAGGATTTATTGGCCTGTATTCAATATGCTTTGGCTACGCTTAAAGTTCAAAGCGCAAATTTAGCGGCATGAAATTTCTCATTGATGACAACTTCCACCTGCATTAAAATTCATCTTCTTGGAACGTGGTTATGAAGCATATCATACACTTGATTTACCTCGATGAAACGATACGTCTGACCATGAAATTTTGGTACTCGCTGAAAAGAAAAAATATGTTGTAGTTACAAAAGACAAAGACTTTTATAATTCATTTGTTTTGAAGCATCAACCCCAAAAACTTATTTTAGTGCGGGTGGGAAATATTCGAATTAAAGATTTGAAGGCTATTTTTAAGAACAACTTTGATAAACTTCTGCACCTTCTCAACTATAAAGACCTCGTCATTGTTGGGATAGATAGAATTCATATAACGATATAAATGAAAATATACTGGCGCATTTTACAATATGCGCGTCCGTTGAGCCGATATGTGGGGCCGTATTTTTTTACCTCTTTATTGGGTAGCTTCTTTGGAGTACTCAATTTTACGCTAATTCAACCCTTATTGGATGTGCTTTTTGGAAAAGCAGAAGTCCCTGAGCAACTTGTCTTTCCGAAATTTCGATTTGATGCGGAATATTTGGTAGACCTGTTTCAATATTTTTTCGGTCATGCAATACAGGATTACGGTAAACTGGGGGCTTTGCAGTTTGTGTGCGGAGCGATTCTGATATGCGTGTTGTTAGCCAACGTATTTCGGTATCTGTCGGTCCGTATCATTGAAAACTTCAAAGCCTATACCGTATCTCAGCTACGACAGGCGGTATTTGACAACGCCATTCGACTCAGCTTGTCTTTTTTTTCAAACGAGCGAAAAGGTGATCTTATCTCTCGCGTAACCACTGATGTTCAGGAAATTGAAAATTCATTAGGAAGGGCGTTCAGCGCTTTGTTCAAAGAATTTTTTACGCTGATTTTTTACTTCATTACGCTATTTGCAATGTCAGTAAAACTGACACTCTTTACCTTGATTGTGATTCCGCTGTCGGGAATTATCATCGGAACATTGGCTAAAAAATTGAAAGAATCGGCCTCAGAAGTACAGCAAAGGTTGAGCAATATCATTAGTGTATTGGACGAAACTTTTGGGGGCATTCGGGTTGTCAAAGGCTTCAATGCCGAAAAAGTGATTCGTAAACGCTTTGAAGCCGAAAACCAAGGCTATCGTCAGGCACTTTTACGAATGGTGTTTCGTCAGGAAATGGCCCCGCCTATGTCTGAATTTATGGGGGTTGCCGTAGTTGCAGGCATTTTGTTGTATGGCGGTTCTATGGTTCTATCGGACAATTTTGAGCTATCGGCTTCTACCTTTGTTACGTATATCATCATTTTTTCGCAGGTATTACGCCCAGCTAAAGAGATTTCCAACGCCGTGAGTGGAATTCAGCGGGGAGTAGCATCGGGTGAGCGCATCATGAAGTTGATAGATACACCGATTGAAGTCAAAGATGCGGCCAATGCCCAAGTAATTGGCTCGTTTACTAACCTGATAGAATTCAAAAATGTGTCTTTTGAATACGAAAAAGGCATTTCAGTGCTGCAAAACATTTCATTTAAAATTGAAAAAGGAAAAACAGTCGCTTTGGTTGGCTCGTCGGGAGGAGGAAAATCAACCGTGGCTGATATGGTTCCGCGCTTCTATGACCCTACGACCGGTAAAATTTTGATTGATGGGGTAGACTTGCGCGATGTAACCACCAAATCTCTTCGGGACCTGATGGGAATTGTCACGCAGGAGTCGATTTTATTCAATGATACCATTTTCAACAACATCGCTTTTGGTACGGATGTTACGGAAGAGCAGGTAATGGCGGCGGCCAAAATTGCCAATGCCCACGACTTTATCATTGAACAATACGATAGCTATCAAACCATTATAGGTGACCGTGGAACGAAGTTATCGGGCGGACAGCGTCAGCGTCTGAGCATTGCCCGGGCGATTCTGAAAAACCCACCGATATTGATTTTGGACGAAGCAACTTCGGCATTGGATACCGAATCGGAAAAATTGGTGCAGGAAGCATTGACCAATTTAATGAAAAACCGTACGACGCTCGTCATTGCACATCGCCTCAGCACCATTCAACATGCCGACGAGATTTTAGTATTGGGTGGCGGAAAAATCATTGAACGCGGCACCCACGATGAGTTGCTTGATGACGAAAAAGGCTTTTATAGGAAGCTGAGTGTAATGCAGAGTTGAGAAGAATTTGATGATTTTGATTTGAAGCGGGGTCGCTCGCGCGATAAGCAAAATTGGAAATTACTATTGATGCCTTCTTTACAATACAAGGAGAGTTTTTATTTGCTTGATTTTCAGTCCATCATCTGTATTTTTATTCATAAACTTGAATTTGAGCCCGCATCATTGGGTTTTTAAAAATGCGGTGCTTTCTATCAATTTTCCAGTCCCCATTATTGTTTCTGATGCGGCCGTTATATTCATTAAATTCTTTTGTTTTTCCAATATGTTGGCCGTAATAGGTTTTCATAACTTTATTTGGAAATTCTACCTTAAAAGCATATTTGGGGTTTTTAGTATTGATCCATTCCATTGCTATAAAAAAGCCTTCATTAGGAAACGGAATATTATATTTACCTATTTCTATATCAAACCATCTATTGCCCGACTTCGCATGAGTTATTAGATTTTCGATTAATAAATCCTCACCTGGGAAACCATTATTGTTTTTATAAACTCTTACCCTAAAAGGAGTTTTTGGTGCACCGAATCTGTCAATCCAAAATCCCACCTTTTCAATATATCCATCCACTTGAAGATAATTTGGAATTAGTAAAGCCATTTCCTGAATTTCATTGTGTGCAAGCTGACCTGTTATAAAAGTTGTCTTTTTTTCAAGTGATCCTAACCATATTTTATGTTTTTTACGTTTATTTTCTACTACAACTTCTGATAGTTTAATTGATTTTTCAATTAAGTAGACTGTTGTTGATTCTTCCCATTTAGAAAAAGGGATTTTGTACTCAAAATAACCTAAACAGGCTACTACTAAAGTATCACCAATACTGGTATTTTCAATTATAAATTGCCCATTTTTATCAGAATTTGTCCCCCAATGTTTTTTTTCGTCAGTAATAACTGCAAAAGGAACAGGGGTGCCATTTTGTTTATTCAGAACGAGACCTATTACCTTTTTTTGAGCTAAAGTATTATTATGTAATAATAGAAAAAGAGTTACTGCTCCACAAAAGTGAAGAGTAACTCTGAAAAATAAAAAATACATCGTATTTTGTTTAAAGAAATAAAATTACTTAAAATACCGTCTTTAAAGTTCACCGGGAGCTTCATATCCTCTTTCAGCAGCCTCTGAACAAGGAATATCTCTCGTTCTCGTCCAAATAGGAATTCCAAATGCATAAGTAGTAAATTCTACTCTTACTTCACAATTACCATCACCCCATACAAAAGATGCTTGTATCTTATTTGTAGTTCCAAACCACATCGCATGAGTATAGTGGACTGTACCGAAAATCAATACCAATGTTAGCAAAGCAGTAATAACTTTGTTTTTACTAACAAAATTTTGGTACTGGATTAGTGAGTTATGTTAAGTATCTTTGTTGAATGGACATAGATTTTGAAAAATATAAAGGCTTACACTACTGTGACAATGCAAATTGTAAGTTTTACGAAAAA
>NZ_JAIXST010000205.1 GCF_027484545.1 Runella sp.
ATTGAGGTAAGTCTATTTGTTGTTTGGTCACTACAAACTTAGAGCTTTGGCTCCAATTGTCGGGCATAGCAAATTGTTAATCAATCTGTTATGCCTATTTTAATTTCTACAAATTAAATATCTCAAAGCTTGTCGATTTTGCCTGCAAGATTAAACGAGGCGTATTAATACTCATTCACTCATTTACAGCACCAATGGCCTCGCTATTCACTAAATCACTCATTCACCGCACGGGCGGCCCCGTAAATCACAAATTCTTTAAAGCGCTAATTCTTTCTCTGTGGTAATGGTCAGGACTTCGGTATCTTTCAAACGCACAGCCAAACCGAGCGTTTTTGGTATTTCATAATGGAAGAAAAATTTCATTGTATGGATTTTGCTTTCGTAAAAAGCCAGTTCATCGCCTTCCGGATTTTGAGTAAGCAATGCCTGTTTGGCAACGACCGCCTGTTTGAGCCACTGCCAAGCTACGGTAATGATTCCGAACATTTCCATGTACAAAGTCGCGTCCATCAAAAAGCGTTCAATATCGCCCTGCATGGCATACGGCATGAGGGACATCGTAACTTCCTGCAAACGAATCAATTCGGCTTTGAGCATTTTAGCGTACACTTTCAAATCCTCGTGCGTTTCTGCTTCTGCAATGGTTTTGGCCACTTCTCCAAAGAGCAATTGTGCGGGCTTGCCTCCTTTCATGGTCATCTTACGGCCCAATAAATCCTGAGCCTGAATCCCCGTCGTACCTTCATAAATCGGAGTAATCCGAATATCACGATACAGTTGTTCCAGAGGAAAATCTTCCGTAAAACCATAGCCTCCAAGCACTTGCAAACCGTTGCTTACCGCTATCATTCCCATTTCGGTTGGGTAGGTTTTGGCAATAGGCGTCAGCAATTCGAGCATCAAATGGTATTTTTCCTTTTCTTCGGGGTCTTCACTCGCGTGCGCAATATCAGCACAACGGGCTGCTTCCATCAGCAACGAAAGCGAACCTTCAACCACCGCTTTTTGCAGCAACAACATCCGCTTCACATCGGGATGCTGAATGATGGGTATTTGCGGACTATCTAATACACCCTTCTCGTTCAAACGACGGCTCTGCGGACGCTCTTTCGCGTATTGCAACGAAGCACAATAAGCGGCCGAGGCAATCGCCACTCCTGTCATACCAACGCCGATACGTGCTTCATTCATCATTTGAAACATGTACGAAAGTCCTTTGTGCGGTTCTCCCACCAACCAACCCTGACAATCGTCGCGGTCGCCCATGGTGAGGTGCATCGCAGGTACACCGCGTTGTCCCAGTTTATGATAAATTCCCGTTGAAGTGACGTCGTTGTCAGCGCCGTCGAGGCGATATTTAGGGACCACAAAAAGCGAAATACCTTTTGTCCCTTTCGGTGCGCCCTCAATCCGTGCCAACATCAGGTGAATGATATTTTCGCATTGGTCATGGTCACCGGCTGAAATAAATACTTTTTGTCCTTTTATTCTGTAACTTCCGTCGGCTTGGGGAGCCGCCGAAGTGGTGATATCAGAAAGTGAACTTCCTGCCTGCGGTTCGGTCAAAGCCATGGTGCCTTGCCATTTGCCCGCGAGCATCTTCCCTACGTAGGTTTGCTTCAATTCATCGGTTCCAAACGAACTGATCAAACCTGCCGCCCCGGACGTTAAACCGGTGTACATCATGCCATTATTGGCCGCCATCAGGATAAATCCCAAGCAGGAACTTACCAATTCGGGCAATTGTTGTCCGCCATTTTCAAACGAAAAACCGGTACCAATCAAACCTGCCTCTCCCAACGCCTTTAAATACTCGCCGATTTTAGGGTGAATCGTTACTTTCCCGTTCCGAAGTTCCGGTTGATTCCGATCCACATCCCGGAAGTACGGAAACATTATATTATCCGCAATTTGGGTGGCGGCATCAATCGTCATGTCAAACGTTTCGCGGTCGTGTGCGCTGTAGTACGGATACTTGGTAAGGTCAGCGGCATTAAATACCTCGTGAAGCAAAAAATTAAGATTTCGACGGCTATAGTACTGGGCCATTGGCAGTTAGCGTTTTTTAGGTATTATGCAAGTATACTGTATTGCAAATATAATTGATTTGTTTAGAAATAAAAAGAGCGACCGGTTAGGCCGCTCTTGGACACTGATTAATGAAATTTTTTGCGTTTAAACAGTTACTAAAATTTTAAAAAATTGCCTATACACTTCTGAATTCTATTATTTTTGACATATAATTGCAAGAATAAATGCCAAGGATAAAACTATCATAATAAGAATACTCAAGCAGTTTTTAAATACTAAAATTTGAAAAAATGGAGCTTAAATTTATCGGACAAGGTTTAGACCCTGAGAGTGATATTACAACAGGGAATTTTATTATTGATTCATTAGATGTAAATTCCTATGAACGTGGTTCATCGTCACATTTGGTGAAAGTTGGAGATCCCCATCAGGATGACTCTTTTGCGGAGCAGCTCAAAACTAGCTCTTCCGTACATTTGACGCTTGATA
>NZ_JAIXST010000118.1 GCF_027484545.1 Runella sp.
TAAAACAGTTTCGCCTATATCAGTTGTGATTTCAATTTTTACTTTTGCCATAATTGTGATTTTGGAAACAAAAATAACAGGACAAAAGGGTTAACACACAAAATATTACAGCGGGATTTCGTTTACTACGTTTTGTAGTGTTATCAAATTACTCACGGCTTTTTTGTTTTTTATGGTTTTCGTGATTGTGAAACAATTCGCCATCGTTAAAAAATTCTTTTAGTGATACGCCAAGTGCCGAAGCAATTTTTTCAATATTGACAATAGACACATTTCGTTGACCATTTTCAATACTTGCAATATAGCTTCTGTCCAAGTCAGCAGCGTATGCCAAATCCTTTTGGGCCATTTTTTTCTGCTCCCTCAATTCTTTGATGCGACGCCCTATTTTTAGTTTTATATCCACAAGGCCAAAACTCTAAAGATGTTGACTATAAATCAAAGACTATAAGTAACATTGACAAATATTTCTACAGCCATTTCTTCCTCTTTCCCCATTTATAGCCTTCAAACCAAATTACCGTTACAAAACCTGTTAAGGCAGTAATGCCCAATTGAGTACCAGAAAGTGGCGATAATTTGAAAAACGAAGCAAACAACGGCACGTACACCAACATTCCCAATATCAGAATCGTAATCGCAATGACTCCCGATAATAGATTGTTTTTATACTTAAAACTCGTAAAAACGGAGTAGTAAAACGAGCGATTAACCAACGTTAGAAAGATGTTTGCCACGACCAAAGTAGTAAAAACCATCGTTCTGGTAAGGTCTTCGTTGTAGCCTTGACGAACGGCGTATTGATACGAAAACAGCGTTCCCAACGTAATGACCAATCCTTGTACGATGCTGATAGACAGTTCTTTTAAGTTTAAAAATGTGTCACTCATCCTACGAGGCGGTCGGTGCATGGCATTTTTCTCCAAAGGCTCATTTTCGTACACAATGGAACAGGTAGGCCCCATGATTATTTCCAGAAAAATCACGTGGACGGGCGTAAAAATAGCGGGATAAGCCCAACCCAGAATCAGGGGTAAAGCTACCGTCAGGATAATGGGAATGTGGATGGAAATGATGTACTGAATGGCTTTTTTGAGGTTGTTATAAATCTTGCGCCCCATGGCCACGGCGTCCACCATTTTGCCAAAATCATCGTCCACCAGAATTAGCGAGGAGGCTTGTTTGGCAATCTCTGATCCGCGCTTTCCCATGGCAATTCCGATGTGGGCGGCTTTGAGAGCAGGCCCATCGTTGACGCCGTCGCCCGTCATGCCTACGATTTGGTGGTTGGCTTTTAAAGTATTGATAATCTTTAGTTTAGCTTCAGGAAACATACGGGTGAAAATACTCGTCTCATTAATTTTCGTTGCCATTTCTTTATCACTGAGTTTCATCAATTCATCGCCCGTGATAGGAGGGGAAGTGTTTTTAAAATGAGCCTGTTTTGCAATCGCCAATGTGGTAAGCGAGTTGTCGCCAGTAATGATTTTAACTTGAATGCCGGCGTCGTAAAATTGCTTAAACACTTTTTCAATGTTATGTTTGGGCGGATCGTAGAATCCGACCAAGCCCAGAAATCGGAACGTAAAATCTTCTTGTTTTTCAGGAAAACTACCTTCATTGGAATCCACAATGCCAATCCCCAATACTCGCAAGCCCTCAGCGGCAAAGTCAGCAATTTGTTGTTGAATACCCGACTTTTCTGGGTCGGTGAGTTTAGAATGTTGAATAAGGGCTTCAGGGGCACCTTTGCAGGCAATGATGCGTTTGCCTACACCATTTTCAAAAACGTGCGTCATCATCGGCGGTTTGCCTGATAGTGGATACTCGTGTGCCATTTTGAAATCAGGACGTTCATCGGTGGTTGCCAAGTGCTGATAGGCTTCATGAAGTGCCTTCTCCATGGGGTCGAAGGGGCTGGATTCGCTGGCCCACATGGCCGTACTGATGAGTTCAACGGCAGGGTCTTGTTTCCATTGGGTTTCGTTTAAAACGGCGTTGGTTTTGAAAACATAGACCCGATACAATTCCATTTTATTTTCGGTAATCGTTCCTGTTTTGTCGGTACAAATGACGGTAGCGGTGCCTAACGCTTCTACGGTTTGGGTCTGTTTGACAATGACACCCTGCTGCATCAATCGCCACGCGCCCAACGCCATAAACGTGGCAAAAGCCACGGGAATTTCTTCGGGCAATACCGACATGGCAATGGTTAACCCTTTGAGTAGGCTTCCCAGAATATCGCGCGAATGAAAATAATTAATTCCCCAAATAATTAGGAAAATGACGGCACCAACGATAGCCATTTTCTTTACAAAATTGTCAATCTGTAGTTGAAGGGGTGTTTTTTCAACTTTAATTTGCTCCATCGAAGCCCCGATTTTGCCCAAACGGGTTTGTGATCCAACGGCTGTGGTTTCAAAAACACACTGACCCGATTGCACCAAAGAGCCGTGAAAAACCTGATTGTTTTCAGAGGAGTCCACTTCTTTATACACTACAAAAGCTTCACCCGTCAAAATGGATTCATTGACCGAAAAATCGTGGATTTGTAACAGTTTCCCGTCAACGGGAATGAGTTCCCCTTCTGAAACGACCACGACATCTCCCACCACGAGTTCTTCTGATAAAAGCTCGACGACTTTGTTGTTGCGTATCACAGTGGCAGAGGCTTGCGTGAATGCTTTGAGAGCTTCCAGTGCTTTTTTGCTTCGGGAGTCTTGGTAGAAGGAAATGGCCGAAACCAAGACAATCGCTCCCAACATGAAAAAGCCTTCCGAGAGCTGATTGAGCGAAAAATAAATGACGGTACAAGCCACCAACAGCAAAAACATGGGTTCAAACACGGTGTCTTTTAACGCCTCCCACCACGCGTTGTTAGCTGCCTGCTTGGGGGCGTTGCTGCCGTTTTTCTGGCGTGACTCTTCCACTTCGACAGTGGAGAGTCCTTTATAGGGATAGGAGTTGGCCGGCATATAAAAAATGAATTGATATTTATTTTTGAGCTTGTTGGAGTAATTGATAAGTTTGTTAAAACTACGAAATAACACGGAACATACTTCACCACTCATCTACAAACCACAAACTATCTTAACCATCGTATGAAAAATTTTGTCCTTCTTTTTTTGCTTCCACTCCATCTGTTGGCTCAAAAATTTACACCTGCTGAAGTGAATCGTTATCAGCAACAGGCCAAACGAGTGACCATTATTCGTGATAATTGGGGCATTCCGCATATTTATGGCAAGTCTGACGCCGATGCCGTGTTCGGTTTGCTGTATGCGCAGTGCGAAGATGATTTTAAACGGGTAGAGCTCAATTACATCGAGAAATTGGGTCGCACTGCTGAGCTAAAAGGCGAATCGGCTCTGTACAATGACTTGCAAATCAAGTTGTTGATTGATACCACGGAGGCCATTGCTGATTACAATAAAGCAGAGCCGTGGATGAAAAAACTGTTGAATGCCTACGCCGATGGTATCAATTATTATTTGTACAAAAACCCGCAAGTGAAGCCTGCACTTTTAACCAAATTTCAGCCTTGGTATCAGTTGCTTTGGACCGACGGCAGTATTGGGGCCATCAGCACCGCTGAATTGACCCTCCCTGAATTGAAGAACTTTTATTCGGGAGATGCCACCGCCGCAGTTGTTGTTCCCAAGGACCCCGAATACCAAACCGGTTCCAATGGCTTTGCGTTTTCTCCTTCCAAAACCGCTTCGGGCAACGCCATTTTGTACATTAATCCCCACGTAACTTTCTATTTTCGTCCCGAAGTACAGGTAGTGAGCGAAGAAGGATTGCACGCTTACGGAGCCGTAACTTGGGGGCAATTTTTTGTTTATCAGGGTTTTAACAAATACTGCGGCTGGATGCATACCTCCTGTAACGTTGACGTAGCAGATATGTACGCCGAAAAAGTGGTGAAAAAAGGTAACCAATTTTTTTATGAATACGAGCAAAAACTAAAGCCCGTTACCGAAAAGAAAATCTCAATTAAATACCTTGAAGGCGGCAATCTTCAAACCAAAACGTTTACGACTTACTACACGCATCACGGCCCCATCATGGCCAAACGCGATGGTAAATGGATCAGTCTTCGCTCGTACAATCGCTCCATGACGAGTTTGATTCAGAGTTGGAATCGGACCAAAGCCAAAGGGTTTGAAGATTACAAAAAAGTAATGGATTTGAAAGCCAACACGTCCAACAGCACGGTTTTTGCCGACTACAAAGGCAACATCGCCTACTGGCACGGCAACTATGTGCCTATCCGCGACAAGTCAATGAACTGGTCAAAAGTAATGGACGGCTCGACGGCGGCCACCGAATGGAAGGGCTTACACTCCGTAGCGGAGGCCGTACATATTTACAATCCCGTAAATGGTTGGCTGCAAAACTGCAACTCAACGCCTTTTTCGGCCGCTGGTGTGAACAGCCCTAAGAAATCAGATTATCCGGCCTACATGGCACCCGATGGGGAGAATTTCAGGGGAGTGAATGCGGTGCGGGTGTTGAGCCAAGGTTCGGGCTACACGCTTGACAAAGTGATTGCCTCGGGATACGACACCTATCTTTCGGCATTTGAGGTATTGGTGCCGGCCTTGGTAAGCTCATTTGAAAAAAATGTAAAACCTTCCGATTCGCTGTATGCGCAATTGTCGGAGCCTATTTCTATCCTGAAAAAGTGGGATTACCATACCTCAGAAAGCTCGGTGGCGGCTACATTGGCTATTGAATGGGCCCAAAAACTGACGCCGATCATCACGCGTTTGTACATCAACGAAGGAGAACTCGACCAAGTGGAAAGCACCAAACGGTTTGCCGCTTCGGCTACCCTGAGCCAATTAACGGCCCCAATGGTAGCCGCCATGAGCGAACTCAAAACAAAATTTGGCAAATGGCAAATGCCGTGGGGCGAAATCAATCGTTTTCAACGCTTGAATGGCGATGTACAATCCAAATACGACGACAATCAGCCGAGCTTTCCCGTGGGATATGCCTCGGCGTTGTGGGGAATGTTGCCTTCGTACAACAGCCGCACGTATCCGGGCACCAACAAGCGCTACGGCGTGAGCGGAAACAGCTTCATTTGTGCCGTGGAATTTGGCCCCCGCATCAAAGCCAAGTCGCTGTTGGCGGGTGGTGAAAGCGGCGACACCGCCTCCAAACACTTCAACGACCAAGGATTAATGTATTCCCAAGGCAAGTTTAAGGACGTGTTGTTTTACAAAGAAGATGTCGTAAAAA
This sequence comes from Runella sp., assembly GCF_027484545.1. Lineage (GTDB taxonomy): Bacteria > Bacteroidota > Bacteroidia > Cytophagales > Spirosomataceae > Runella. Next base: position 5,251 of record NZ_JAIXST010000118.1, read on the forward strand.
AAGCCGAAAAAACGTATCACCCTGGGGAGAAATGATGACACTGAGAACCTCGGAGAAAAATAGGGAGAACCACAGAGAAAAAATCACTTTGTGGTTCTCCATTGAATTATCTCTGTGAAACTCTGTGTAATTTTTTGATAGACAAGAATATGAGCGATTTTGATTCGAGTTATCTTCAGGAATTGGTAAAGTTTAAAATGCCGTTTGGCAAATACAAAGGCACACTTCTCTGCGATTTGCCCGAGCCGTACCTGGTTTGGTTTCATACCAAAGGCTTTCCCGATGGGAAATTAGGCGGTTTGTTGGCCACCATCTACGAAATCAAAGTGAATGGCTTGGAGTATTTGTTAAAGCCGTTGCGGGAGAAAGGGTAAATCAACTTTACCTCTTCTCCCCAAGAAGTCTCTACAACGTCTCCTTCAACCACCGATAAAACTCCTTTTGCCAAACCTGCCCGTTTTGGGCGTGGAGAACCCAATGGTTTTCATCGGGCAATACCACGAATCGGCTTTTAATGTCATTACCTAAAATAGGTTGACAGGTTTAGATAAAGATTCAATATAGTTAAAATTGTAATACACATTGATTTGGGTTTATATTTTTTGATTCATCACAAGTCCAAATAGGTAGTTTTGGTCTTTTGTCGAGATTTAGTTCATTGAAGTACTGTTCAAACGAGCAAGGAGTGATACCATCA
>NZ_JAIXST010000327.1 GCF_027484545.1 Runella sp.
GACGTAAATTGGATTGAAAATCAACTAAACAACCGACCCCGAAAAACTCTTGGGTATTTATCTCCCATCCAGTTTGCTCTAAAACACCAAATTGCACTTCAAACTTGAATCCAAGGTTTAATATAGCTCGGAACAAATACAGATTGATAGCAGCCTTTAACTATGACTTTCAATTATGTTTTGTAAAATTCATTGGAACACACACTGAGTACAATAGAATAGATGCTAAAACCGTAGATTTTGAGTCATGGAAACCATAAAACCTATTAAAACCGAACAAGAATACGAGTTTGCACTGAAAAAATTGGAAACGATTTTTCATGCAAAGCCCAATACCTCCGAGGGGGATTTATTGGAGGTGTTATCTTTATTGGTACACGAGTATGAGCAAAAGCAGTATAAAATAGAACCTCTAAGTCCATTGGAAGCTTTGAAATACGAGATGGAAGAACGAGGACTGTCTCAAACGGGATTAGCAAAACGGATGGGAATGAGTAAGAGTACCATTTCTGAAATTATGAATGGAAAAAAACAAATGAGCATCAACTTTATGAAGTTTTTGCACAATGAATTGGGAATTCCTGCACATATTCTATTAGCTTATTAAAAGAACTCCCTCTCCAGAAAGGAGAGGGTTGGGGTGAGGTTATGAAAAAAACAGCATTTGTCACCGGCGGCAGCCGCGGTATAGGCTTGGGCATAGCCGAGCATTTAGCCAAAAAAGGGTTTGATTTAGCCATCAACGGAATGCGCGATGAAACCTCTGTTGAGGAGGCATTGACTCATTTACGCAGTTTAGGCGCGGAAGTGATTTATTGTCAAGGCGATATTGCTTCAAGTGACGCACGAACTTCAATGGTAGAGAAAATTAAATCGCATTTTGGACGCCTGAACGTGCTGGTCAACAACGCCGGTGTAGCGCCCAAAGTACGTGCCGATATTTTGGAAGCTACCGAAGAAAGCTTTGATTATGTAGTCAATACCAATTTAAAAGGTACTTATTTTCTGACTCAGGCCGCCGCTAATTGGATGATTCAGCAAAAAGCTGAGAATGCTGATTTTGAAGGTTGTATCATTACTATATCGTCTATTTCAGCCACTGTTGCCTCGGTCAATCGCGGTGAATACTGCGTGGCCAAAGCAGGTTTAAGCATGACCACGCAGTTGTTTGCAGCGCGTTTGGGTGAATTCGGAATTCCTGTCTACGAAGTGCGCCCGGGCGTTATCAAAACCGACATGACCGCGGGTGTCACCGACAAATATGACAAACTCATCGCTGATGGCCTGACCGTCCAACCCCGCTGGGGCTTTCCTGACGACATTGGGAAAGCCGTGGCTGCCATTGCCGAAGGCGCTTTCCCTTATTCGACGGGGCAGGTGTTTATGGTAGACGGCGGGTTGACGCTGGCGCGGTTGTAGGAAGTCAAGTTTTATCCGTATTTGGATTGATTACTATAGGGTTCAAACGTATTTTTTTGCTTCAGGTTTTAGGTAAGAGATGATTATGGAATCAAAAATAAAATAGGGCATTTTTAGCGCCGTCACGCAAGTATTTCCCGCACCAAATAGCCTTACTATGGGTAGTTTGGGTAATAGAGGAAATCTATTATGCTCACTTTTATCAAATCCTAAACATACAATGAAACATACCCCTTTTTCCCGACGAAAATTCATTAAAGCCGCCGCCGTCGGTACTGCTGCTTTGGGAATCCCCACGATTATTCCTGCCAGTGCTTTTGGTGCTAACGACCGCGTTCGTGTGGCGGTCATTGGTGTAAACGGGCGTGGGAAAGACCATATTGCTGGTTTCTCAAAATTGGAAAATGTAGAAGTGGCTACTATCTGCGATGTAGATAACGTGGTGCTTCAGGAACGCGCTTCTGATTTTGAAAAGAAGTACAGCAAAAAAGTGAAGATGGAACAGGATTTACGCAAAGTCTATGAAGATAAAGACATTGACGCAGTGAGCATTGCAACGCCCAACCATTGGCACGCGTTGGCTGCGATTTGGGCGTGTCAGGCGGGAAAGGATGTATACGTGGAAAAACCGGCCTGCCATAATATTTACGAAGGTCGTAAATTGGTAGAAGCTGCCGGCAGATATAACCGTATTGTGCAACATGGCGTACAATTGCGCAGCTCGGTAGCCATTCAGGAAGCTATCAAGCACCTTCGCGAAGGCTTGATTGGGAATGTGTACATGGCTCGTGCCTTGATTTATAAATGGCGTCCGGATATTGGAAACCAAGGCTTGTCTGCTGTGCCGGCGGGTTTAAACTGGGATTTGTGGCAAGGACCGGCGCAGGCTCGGGAGTTTTCTAAAAATTATGTACATTACAATTGGCATTGGTTTTGGGAATACGGCAACGGTGACATCGGCAACCAAGGGATTCACGAAACTGACCTCGCTTTGTGGGGCTTGGACGTAGGTTTGCCCGAGGAAATTACCTCAACAGGTGGTAAATTTCTGTGGAACGACTGCAAAGAAACGCCCGAAACCCTCAGTTCTTCTTACATTTATCGGCAGCAAAAGAAAATAATTGAAGTGGAAGTACGGCCTTGGATGACCAACAAAGAAGATGGTGTAGAAGTGGGTAATCTTTTTTACGGTGACAAAGGCTATATGGTCATCAACGGTTACAACGATTATAAAACCTATTTGGGAAAAGAACGTACACCCGGACCTGCTCGTAATGCGGGTGGCGATCACTACAAAAATTTTGTGGACGCCGTAAGGGCGCACGATAAGAAGCTATTGAACGGCCCGGTCGAGACAGCTCACTTGGCAGCCTCGTTGGCGCATTTAGGTAATATTTCCTATCGTTTGGGCCGTACGCTTAAATTTGACCCACAAAAAGAAGTATTCCCCGGTGATAAGGAAGCCAATGCGATGCTGACCCGCAAGTATAGAGCACCTTATATGTTGCCGGATAAAGTTTAAATTTTTACCTCGCCCTCCCCAAAAGGGAGGGCTTTTTTTGTTTTACAATTTTTCATTTTTTGCTGTTACAATGTCTTCTTCTCCTAAAACTACCTCTCAATACCTTCTCCAACTTCCCGTTTTAGTGGCCGCATTGGGTTATTTAGTGGATATGTACGATTTGTTTTTGTTTAGTGTGGTGCGCGTTCCCAGTCTTAAAGCCTTGGGTGTCGTAGGCGACCAATTGCTGCCCGAAGGCGTTTTTCTGCTCAATATGCAGTTGGCCGGGTTGTTGATAGGCGGGGTTTTGTGGGGCGTGTTGGGCGATAAAAAAGGGCGTTTGTCGGTGCTTTTCGGTTCTATTTTACTCTATTCGTTGGCTAATCTCGCCAACGGAATGGTGACTAATCTCTCTCAGTACGCGGTTTTGCGCTTTATTGCAGGTATTGGTTTGGCAGGTGAATTAGGGGCAGGTATTACCCTTGTGGCCGAAATTTTACCGCAAAAATTACGCGGATACGGCTCCATATTGGTGGCAACCATGGGCGTATGGGGAGGTGTTTTGGCCTATTTTGTAGCTGATTTGTTTGAATGGCGCATCTCGTATTACGTAGGTGGAGGTTTAGGGCTTTTACTGCTGGTATTGCGCGTAAACGTGTTTGAATCAGGGCTTTTTGTCCAATTAAAAGATAAGAAAGTAAGTCGGGGTAACATTGGAATGCTGTTCACCAAAAGCCGTTTTTCTAAGTACATGTTGGCGATTTTGGTCGGAGTTCCTTTGTGGTTTGTAGTGGGTATTTTGATTACCTTCTCTCCCGAATTCGGTCTGAGTCGCGGGCTTCCTGATCCCGTCATTGCGGGCAAAGCCGTTATGCTTGCTTTTTCAGGACAAGCCATCGGCGACATTGTGAGTGGTGTGTTGAGCCAACGCCTTCAGAGTCGCAAAAAAGCGATTGGGATTTTTATCATTCTGTCGTTTACGTTGATGGTTGTTTATTTGTTGGCACCCATTACGACAAATACTCAATTTTATATTCTATGTGCTTGTCTCGGTTTTTGTAATGGCTATTGGACGCTGTTCATTATTTTGGCAGCCGAGCTTTTTGGAACCAACTTGCGGGCTACCGTAGCTACCTCCGTTCCCAATTTTGTGCGAGGAGCAACCATTCCGTTGGGGGCGATTTTTGTGGCGCTCAAACCTTCCCTGGGCGTAACTAACGGGGCGTTGGTCATTGGGGCTACTGTCGTTGTCATTGCGTTGATTGCCCTTTACTTTTTGGATGAAACCTTTACGAAGGACATGAACTACGAGGAGTGAGTTTACAGTTCACGGTTTAAAGTTTACAGTTGATGCTTGGTAAAAAAGTAGATTTTTTGGAAAAAAGCCTTCGTAAGTCATAAGTTGAAAGGTAACGAAACTAATTATTCACGTATTTAATCCCAATCATGAAAAAAGTAATCTCGCTATTTGTGATAGCCTTACTAAGTTTAGTATCAACGGCTAACGCCCAAAAATTCGGCAAAATGTTGAAACAAACGCCCGGCGCAGTTTCTTTTACATTTCGTAACGAATTTGCCAAGGATGTTCCCGGTACTCTTGATAAAGTCAAGGCAATGGGTATCACCAACATTGAATTTTCTAATTTATTTGGAAAAACAGCACCTGAACTTCGCGCCTTGCTGGATGAACGCGGAATGCGATGCAGCAGCTTGGGGGTGGGCTTTGCCGACTTAAACGATAAGCTGGAAACTGTAGTTCAAAATGCAAAAACCTTGGGAGCGGAATTTGTACGAATCGGTTCTGTGCCGCACAAAGGCCCGATGGATTTGGAGTTGGCTAAAAAAACAATTGAAGATTTCAATCGCTTTGGTCAAAAACTGAAAGATAACGGTCTGACGTTCTGCTATCACAATCACGGATTTGAATTTGAACCTTACGAAGGAGAAACCTATTTTGACTATATCGTCAAAAATACCAATTCTGACTTAGTGTTTTTTGAAATGGATGTGGTATGGATGCACTTGCCCGGTCAGGACCCGGCGGCGATGCTCAAAAAATATCCTAAGCGTTTCAAGTTGATTCACTTGAAAGACCTTAAAATCGGCGTTCCTCCCAGTAAGGCAGGAAGTACTCCTAACGAAAACTGCGTGGTGTTGGGAACAGGGCAAATCAATTATCCCGAGATATTGAAAGCC
>NZ_JAIXST010000043.1 GCF_027484545.1 Runella sp.
CAATCGGGTAAGCGGCAACTCCGTCACCCTTTGTATTCATTGCCACAGCAAGAAAGAAATAGTTAACTGCTTTGATCAACTTGCTTCCGGAGGCCAAGTGATTGAGCCCCTGCACCAAACGTTTTGGGGCGCTACATTCGGTATGCTGACCGACAAATTTGGAAATACTTGGGCATTTAACTACGCTAAAAGTTAATTTTAATCCTTCAAAATCAATTATTTCCCCAGCTCCGAAACCGATTTGAGGTATTCGCGCGGGGTAAGGTTCATCAACTGTTTAAACTGCCGATTGAAATTGGAAAGATTGGCATACCCGCACCCAAAGGCAATCTGGCTCACGCTTTGGGTAGAATCTCTCAAAAGTCGGCAGGCGTGCTCCACCCGCACTTCGTTGAGCAATTGGGAAAACGTTTTACGCGTGTGCATTCGCAAAAAACGGCAGAAAGCGTGAGGCGTTAGATTGGCTACATTGGCTACGTCGTCGAGCGTGACGGTATTAGCGTAATTGGTTAAAATAAAGTTAAAGACATTTTCCAACCGTTGATGGTCCACGGGTTTATTGGGCCGTCGGTAGGCAGTACCAGAGAGTCGCTCACAATCAGACGAAAGAGTAAGGCTATCCAGAGTGGTCAGGAGAGTCATCAGTTGTTCAAAAGGACGCAGTTTACTTATTTTTTCAAATTGTTGTGTCAATGCGTTTGGCTCCCCGTACCTGAGTCTGACTCCGTGCGTGGCCTCCCGAAGTAAATCGGCGATGTGAATAAGTTCAGGCGATTTCAGAAAAAGCTCCCCCAGCATTGCCTCGTTAAAAAAGAACGAATACGCCACCACCCGTCGCGACGAATCCAGTTCAAAATACTCGGAATCATTGAGCAAAACGTGTGGCACGTTGGCTCCTAATAACAACAAATCGTAGGGCTGAAAACGGTCAATACAATCGCCTGCTACCAATGTTCCTGTTCCTTCTTTGATGAGCGTCAGTTGAAGTTCGGGATGAAAATGAAGGCGTTGATAAAAGTGTTTTTCGCTGTCTATCTGCACTCGAAACGAACGGTCGTCTACGGTAGGGACCCGAAATAAGAGTGCTTTCATTTTCCTAAGGAATAGGTAACGACCACAGGTTGATGGTCTGACGTTTCGGGCTCATTTAATACTTGATAATCAATCACTTTAAAAGCAGATGATTGGTGCGTCCAGAAATAGTCAATCCGCTTTCCGTTGCCCGGATACGTGGCGGTTTCCGAATTGGCACCTGCGTCATTCCAGTATTTCGTGAGTGCTTCCAGCGTATGGTCTCCTGGCGGCGCGTTGAAATCTCCGCCCAGAATGACGGGATAAAGGCTATTCTGTAGATTTTCGTTGATTACTGCCGCCTGCAAACCTCGATTGAGCGCCGAACGATGATCTAAATGGGTCGTGCAAAAACGTACATACTTACTGTCGGAAAGTGGTATCAAGGCGCACATCAACAGGCGCGGCTCGGTAGCATCCGGATTGGGTAATTTGAGTTGTTGAATGCTTTCAATTGGGTGTTTGGATAAAATTCCCAACCCGTATTTTCCGCCCTGTAAATCAATAGCTTTGGCAAATGCTTCGTTGTACCCCAACAATAGCGACATAATCCGCATCTGGTTCAATTTTCCCGAACGCACCACACCGCTGTCTATTTCCTGCAACGCCACAAAATCGGGTTGATGCTGTTTCAACAATTCGACCACTCGATTCAAATTGGTTTTGCCCACATTATTTTCTCCGTGGTGAATATTGAACGTCATCACTTTAAAAGTGGCAACTTTAGCAGCTTTAGGTTTCGGTTTCTGGCCGTAGGCCCAAAGACCATGAAGACAACTAATCGCTAAATAAAAAAAATAGTTGAAAACTTTCACAGGCAGATGCTTTTTACACAAAAAAACGTTAGTATTCTAACAAAAATAATACTTCCCTCATGAAAAAATGGACTTTACTTGCGTATTTACTTGTGGTTATTTGTGTTCAATCACTTTCTGCCCAAACCCAACATTCCGATACCCTTTTTTATAAACCTCTTGATTCTTCTCATCTCAAACCTATTATCATTGCAGCCAACGGCCGCTATTATTACGGTGGACAACGACTGCGCAGCAATTACTCTCTGGAAATTCCTTTTGGTGAGATGGACGACCTTGAAGTCAATCGTTATTTCAAAAATTCACGAACCATTCGTACAGTAGGCTCGGTCGTGTCGGCATTGCCCGGCGTTTATTTTCTGGTTGTCGGGCGAAATTCGGGAGTAAGTCGTCAAACATTTTGGGCTACGTATGTGGCATCGATCGGTGTGTCATTAACCGCTAATTTGATAGCAAATTTTCAAATGCGCAAAGCGGTAAATACGTACAACAGTCGCTTGGCACGTCCACGTATTGGACTGTCTATTCAGGAAATGTCAAACAATTCACTGGCCGTTGGTGTAGGATTGAAAGTTGGTTTCAGAAATTGAGGTTTGATAAAAAACTCGTAAAACTATGTAATCTATGATTCTATGTGTTTGCTAAATTTTTCTCGTTGTGCTGCATACAATCCGCCTACTACCAAGGCAGTTCCCACAAATGTGTGCCATGAGAGCGGTTCATTGAGAAAAAGTGAGGAATAAGCAAATCCAAAAATAGGACAGAGAAACATCCAAAGCGAAGCCTTGACGGCGTCTTGGCGAAGTAAATAAAACCACAATTGCAGCGATATAACCGATACGGGAATAATCAACCAACCTACTGAAAACCAAAATTGTAAGTCAAAGCGTGTATGCTGCCAATCCGCAAAATAAATCGTGAATGGCAATAAGGTCAATCCCCCCAACAGCACCTGCCAACCGTTAAAGACCAAATTAGGCAGTCGCCACTCCAATCGGGCATAATACACACTTGCTCCCGAAACCGATACAATACCCGCTATCAAAATCAGAAGACCACGCACGGTAGCGTGACTGTCCTGAAGCAAAGGCCAAGTAGCCAATGCAGCTCCTGACAAACCTAAAGCTACCCCAACGGCTTCAAACCATTTCAATTGCCGTTGCAACCATACAGCAGATAACATAATGACGAACAACGGTCCTATAGCGGTAGAAAGACTGCCGATGCCTGCCGATACTTCGCGCATCGAAATCACAAAAGCACTCAGGTACAAAGTAGTATTGAAGAGTGAAAAAATGAAAAGCCTCCCCCACTCTTTTCCCCGAGGAAGATGGCTTTTGGTGGGAATGACAAGATAGGCAAAGCCCAACATGCCCCCCCCTGCCAATAAAAAACGCACATTTGCCAAAACAAGCGGGTCAGCCGAACGAATTCCGATTTTAGTAGCGACCGACGCCGATGCCCACAGGGCCGCAAAAAAGATACCGATAAGAATATTTTTCAAAATAGACTTTATTTATTACCCTAAAAGGGTCTAAAAACCCACTATTTGCAATTTTTCCTGTATTTAGCAACCGCGTCTGCCTCACCCAATGCCTCCCCTTTTTTCCAAACTCGGCACGCTTCCTCTTTTTGATTATTGACAAAAAGAGCTTCTCCCAGCCAAACGTGAATTTGGTCAGTAGCAGCGCTCAATTGATAGGCTTTTTGAAAGGCAGTTAAAGCTTCGTCTTTTTGGCCATTTTTCAGAAAATATAACCCCAAATTTCGGTGTGCGTAGCTGTTCTGAGGGTCTTTTATCAAGGATAAATCAATCAACTTTTTGGCTTCGCTTTGTTGATTTTGCAACAGTAAAACGTAGCCTTTGTTATTCAAATAAATGGGATTGACGGGGTCAAAATCCAGTGCTCTTTCAATGAATTTCAGTGCTTGTTCCGGTTGATTTTCGCGGGCAAAAATGAGCGACAGATTGTTATACGCCAATTGTTGGAGCGAATCCAGTTTGACAGCATTTTCAAAATCGGCCTTGGCAGCTTTAAAATTTTTCTTTTCAAAATAGGCTACGCCGCGATTTACCAATGCCTGTACATTTTTGGGACGCAACGAAAGAGCACGGTCGTATTCAGCCAATGCCTGCTCATAGTAGCCTTGTCCAAATTTCAAATCACCCCATTTCAGGTAATAATTGGTCGAATCTCCATACGTCTTTCGAATATGCTCTAAGTCCGCAGTAGCAAGAGCAAACGCCTGTTGGTCAATAAAAAACCCCGCGCGATTGAAATAGGCCTCTTCAAATTTGGGGTCAATTTCTATGGCTTTATTGAAATCTTCGAGTGCTTTTTCCAACTCACTTAAACGCAAATAAGCGATTCCGCGATTATTGTGCACATCTGCTAAATCAGCCTTTTTTTGAAGCGCTTCGCCGTAGTAGCGAATGGCATTAGCGTATTCTTTTTTGTCTAATTCGAGATTGCCTTTCAGAAAAAACTGAGACGCTTCGCTTTGCTCTTGGTCAGAACAGGCGGTGATAAAAACCGATAAACTGAAAAAAAGTAAAAGGTAAAAGGTAAAGGTGAATTTGGTAAAAAGTTTCGTCACGTTTTGTTCGGATTAGATGTATAATGACACAAAGATAAGGGCTTCCTTCTACGTTTTTTAAGTTTATTTATTAGAAAAACTATAGGCCGACAAAAGCCGTAAAAAACCCTCAAAATCGAAAGGATTACTCACCTTCTAAATACAAATCAACTATCTGAAGATCAATATTTTATAGTCTAAAAATGCTGTATTTTTCGGAAACTTTAAGCAGGCAATTTTTGTTGTTAAAATGTAGGCAAATCTTATCGAAATAATACAAAAAGCCATGATGACTGTCACAGAAAATCAAGTAACTAAAGCCGACGAACAATGGCGGAAGTCTATTCCTGCGCAGGTGTTTTTGAATCACTTTCGAGGCATAGATTACCACATTCGCCATACTGCTCCGTTGAAAGAAGTAAGTAAAGTCTATTTTTTGCAAACATTTCGTCCCAGACGCGAAGAAGCTCGTTTAGAAGCAACCAAAAAATGGCTTTTAAACGCTTGGAATGCAGAATATACTTTGCGCAGTACAGCAGCCAATCCCGATGCCAATTATCAGAAATATGCCTTGCACTGGACATTTCCACAGGCTTATTACAGTGTGCTGTATAGCGCCAAAGCATTTTTGGCTATTCAGGGAATTAATGTTTCGGTAGAATCAGCCGTTAGGCAAATCATCAATGGGTATGTAGTTAAAGGCTGGTATCCTTTTTCGGTCAGTTTTTATGCTGACGGACCTTTTGGAAATTATTCATACCAGAATCTGGTCGACACCAACGAACAAGCTCTTATTCAGCCCATTGATACCCCCCAACAGGCGGAAGCTCATATCGTACAATTCCTGAAAACTACGCGTAATCTCCGCGCCAGAGCTTTCCGTCAACGTCTGCAAGCGAACCCTGACAAGGCATTGCGAACAAAGTCTGGGAAGATTTTGTCGAAATTTGGTAGCCGCCATTGGGAAGAAGTGGCCAAGGGAATAGGGGTAACCACCTATTTTGACATGATAAGCCGTTTACGAGTTTCGGCTACGCAACGGGAATTGGAGCGTTTTGTAGAAGCGGATATTGACGTGCCGCAGTTTCATCAGTCATTACTCAATATCGTCAAGTATTTCAATTTTATCCACGAGTGTTACGTAGTCAAAGCCATAGGAGTTGACCAATATCAAAAGTGGATTGGAGAATTACCTGAATACCTGCGTGATGGGTTTATGAAACAAAGGTTAGAGCAGGGGATTCTGCCCGTACTGAATTCGTTAAAAACACGGACCACTGCCAGATAAAAAATCAGCCCCGGCCAAGTCAAACTCGGTCGGGGCTTATTTTTTATTCTTTATTCGTTAAAACACATCATCATCGTCATCATCAGCATCGGGTCCCGAAAACATACTGCCAAGTAAATCCTTGAATTGAAGACCTCTGTCCAACGATTGCTTGCCAATCAAAGAGTATTCAGCCATGCCGTGCAGGGCAAACTCCATCAAAAAGAGTTTTTCATCGCGACTTAGACCACGGTGAAACGCATCTACCAAATCGTCGAGTCCTTCAATGGTTTTCAAACGTGCTTCGTATTCACGGTTGGTAAGGTCACTGAGAATGTCCATTTCGTTTTCTCCAAACCAATCCTGGATTTTCTGAAACGGATTTTTAGCGCTTTTCTTCTTCTTGAGGGTTTCCGGATTAGGGAAATAATTCAGGAATTGCGTCCGAACCGCTTTGCCAATTAAATTTTGGGCTACAATGACCGGACCTTCCACTTCGCCTTCGTAGACCAACTCAACCTTACCGCATATTGCCGGTACCACACCGTACAAGTCCGAAATACGTACATACGTTTCTTTCTCGCCGTTCAGCAAAACACGCCGTTCAGCAGCCGAAAGCAGGTTTTCGTAGGCCGCAATGGTCAAACGCGCCGATACCCCACTTTTCGCATCCACATACTCACTTTCACGTGCTTCAATCGCTACTTGTTCAATCAAGTCTTTGATGATTTCGTTGGTTTTCACCATGCCTTTTTGCTCTGTTTTGACAACAGCTTCCTGCATCGTAATTTTCTTACCCGTCTCCAGTGTTTTCGGATAATGCGTCACGATTTGACTGTCAATACGGTCTTTCAAAGGTGTCACAATACTTCCGCGATTGGTATAATCTTCGGGGTTTGCCGTAAAAATAAATTGAATATCCAACGGTAAACGCAACTTAAAGCCCCGAATCTGAATATCTCCCTCTTGCAAAATATTGAAGAGAGCCACTTGGATTCTGGCCTGCAAGTCAGGTAACTCATTGATTACAAATATGCAACGGTGCGAACGGGGAATCAATCCAAAGTGAATAACGCGCTCGTCAGAATAAGGCAATTTGAGAGTCGCGGCCTTGATAGGATCCACATCACCGATAAGGTCAGCTACCGATACATCGGGAGTAGCGAGTTTTTCAGTGTAACGCTCATCGCGGTGTACCCACGCTATGGGGGTCTGATCACCTTTTTCGTTAACCACATCACGTGCAAAACGCGATAAAGGATGCATAGGGTCATCGTTGAGCTCCGAACCGGCCACTACCGGCATATATTCATCCAGAAGATTGACCATAAGCCGTGCAATACGGGTTTTGGCCTGTCCGCGAAGTCCCAATAAATTGATGTGGTGCATGGACAAAATAGCCCGCTCTACATCCGGAATGACCGTATCTTCATAGCCCCAAATGCCCGGAAAAACAGATTCTTTGGTACGAAGTTTTTCAATAAGATTGTCGCGGAGTTCTTGTTTTATTGACTTGGGTTGATAACCCGCAGCATTTAATTCACCAAGGGTGTGGATTTGCAGAAGTTGTTTGGACTTCAAATCACGGTAGGCCATGTTGTCAGAAATTGGTTTGTTTGGGTATGTACGTAACAGCCATGACGTTGGAATAGTTTTGTACAGCATCCCAAAAGTTTGAACCTTACAGAACGTAAAGAATAAAGTCTATCATTTATTGTTGGTCGTATTTTTATTTTATCGCATAACGAATAGATAGACGCCACGCCACCGATAGCAAGTGGCTAATTTACTATTTTTTTTTTGACACTTGCCAAAGTCGCTATAATTAGGGTGTACGAATGTATGCAGGATTACTTCCTAAGCGGCCATTCTGACCAATTGAATTACCTCATCCCATTGATTACTAAGGTTTTTTGTTCTCAGATTTAAAACTTGCTGTGCTCCATTTAGCGTCCAGCGTTGTCCGGAAAG
>NZ_JAIXST010000249.1 GCF_027484545.1 Runella sp.
AATGAATGCATGAAATTTGCCAATCGTTCTGGTTCGCTTATTTCTACTTTCTTTTTCATTTCGCAAAATTGCAATTATTTTAGTTTTGATTCCAAGAAGTTCGGTCGTTCTCTATAACTGATAATAAAACTTATAATCGCTTATAGAACAGAAAATATCCCTAAAGTACAAAAAAAGCAACTTGCATTAGTATAATTCCAAGTTTTATTGCTTAAAATTACACGGTTTTTTCGCACCAAAGAATCAACAACAATTTCACTTCATCAACAACTAAATCATTATGAGAAAAATGCTACTGCTTTTTCTCCTCCTATGGGGGGGAATGGTGAGTACATCCGTACTTGCTCAAGAAAAATCCATTACAGGAAAAGTTACCGCAGATGATGGTTCTGGCCTACCCGGCGTGAGTGTCGTTGTGAAAGGTACCACTCGCGGAACTAACACCGATGGAGAAGGTAATTTTAAAATTAATGCTCCTGCCAACGCTCGTTTATTGTTTAGCTACGTTGGGTTTGCGCCTCAGGAAATTGCGGTTGGTAACCAAACTACCTTCAGTGTAAAACTGCTTCCGGATGCAGCAAGCTTGGAAGAAGTTGTGATTACCACGTTTGGTACTGCAAAAAAAGCTTCTTTTACAGGTTCAGCTGCTAAAATTGACGCCAAGGACTTAGGACCCCGCCCCATCACTAACTTAAGTCAAGCGCTCGCAGGTGCTTCAGCGGGTGTACAATCTACGGCTGGCAGCGGACAGCCCGGCACAGCCCCTGATATTCGGATCAGAGGTTTTGGGTCTATTTCTTCCTCAAATTCACCTCTTTACGTAGTAGACGGAATTCCTTACAGTGCCGATATTGCTAATATAAGCACGGACGACATTGAAACTATCACTATCCTTAAAGATGCCGCTTCAACCGCACTTTATGGAGCGAGAGCGGCCAATGGTGTGGTGATGATAACTACCAAAAAAGGCGTAAAAGGAAAAAACACCATCAGCGCAAAATACACGAAAGGATTCAGTACCAGAGCCTTACCTGAATACAATAGAGTCGGTCCTGCTGAATACTATCCTTTAATGTGGGAAGCCAATCGTAATAACTTTGCTTATAGAGCTGCCAGCCCTATCCCCATTGCCACTGCCAGTGCTAATGCTTCTTCCGGTTTAGGAGCTCTTGTTGCCTATAATGTGTATGATGTTCCTTTTGCTCAATTAGTAGATGTCGAAGGTAAATTAAATCCAAACGCAAAGTTAATTTACAGCCCCGATGATTTGAACTGGGAAAAACCGTTGATGCGCCAAGGAAATCGGGATGAAATAGGCTTTAACTTCTCGGGCTCAGGTAGTAATTCGGATTATTTTCTTTCCTTGTCTTATTTGAGCGATAAAGGATTTTTGATTCGTTCAGATTATGAACGTTACACGGCACGTTTAAGCGTAAATACCCAAATGAAACCCTGGTTCAAAACGGGAGCTAATATTTCAGCTACGATCACTAAGTCTAACCAAGCAGATGTTCCTGCTGCGGGTGGTACTACGTTTGTCAACCCTTTCTTTTTTTCCAGAGGAATGGCGCCAATCTACCCGGTTTATGCTTATGACCCTGCCAATCCCAGTTCATTTTTGATGCTTGAAAATGGAAACAGAAGATGGGACTATGGTAATTTAGCGGCTCTCGGTCTCCCAAGCCGCCCTCAAAATGGAGGTCGTCACGCTATTTCGGAAACTTTGCTGAACCAAAATTATTTCCGTAGAAATGTATTGGGAGGTCGTGCTTATGCAGAAATTTCTTTCCTGAAAAATTTCAAATTTACCGCCAATGTAGGTACCGATATCACCAATCGTAACAATGTAACCTTCGGAAACCCTGAAATCGGTGATGGTGCACCTGCCGGTAGAGCTACCCACGATTTCCAGAATGTAACGAGCTACAACTTGTCACAATTGTTGAATTATACGAAGACATTTGGAAGTCACGGCATTGAAGCGTTGGTAGGTCATGAAAATTATAATTATACCGACAACATTCTGGAAGGTTCGCGCTCTCAACAAATTTTGGATGGAAATTATGAATTGGTCAATTTTACAACTACCACCAATTTAAATTCAGAATATAACAGACGGAAAGTAGAAGGTTATTTCTCCAGAATAAACTACGACTACAACCAAAAATACTTCCTGTCGCTTTCGGCTCGCAGAGATGGTTCCAGTAAGTTTTACAAAGACGTTCGTTGGGGTACATTCTACTCCGTCAGCGGTGCCTGGCGTATAGATCAGGAAAATTTCCTGAAAGCTGTTCCTGTTTTGAGCATGCTTAAATTGAGAGCTTCTTATGGCCAAACCGGTAACGACGGCGGTATCAGCAACTACGCATGGCAACCCCTTTATGAGCTGGGGCGAAACAATGCCACAGAAGCGGGTATCCTTCAATTGAGTTTAGGAAATAGAGGTCTTGAGTGGGAATCCAGCAATGCGTTTGACGTAGCTTTAGAATTTGGTCTTTTGAAAAATCGTATAGCAGGTACTATTGAATATTTTGATCGTCAGTCTTCCAATCTGATATTTGATGTGCCTTTGCCTCTATCTTCCGGTATCGCTACCGTAACCAGGAACATTGGTACGATGTATAACAGAGGTATTGAATTAGAATTAAACGCTACTCCAGTTCAAACGAAAGATTTTAGCTGGACCATTAGTTTGAACGCAACCAGTCTGAAAAACAAAATCACCAAAATGCCGGAGGAAAGCAAAGAAATCATTGACGGGACTAAAAAATTGAAAGAAGGCAGTTCTCTTTATGATTTTTGGTTGAGAGAGTACATGGGTATAAACTCAGCCACGGGCGAAGTACTTTATAGAGCTGCCGCTTTTCAGGCAGCCAATTCAACAATTACCGAAAAGGGAGATACGGTGACTACAAACGTTAACAATGCACGTTACAGTTACAATGGTACTTCTATCCCGAAAGCAACGGGAGGTTTTACCAATACCTTTAAATACAGAGGCTTTTCATTATCAGCGTTGATGATCTATCAAATTGGCGGCAAAATTTACGATGGTGCTTACCAAAGTTTAATGGGTTCAGGTTATCATAATGCCAAGCACGTTGATATCCTGAGAAGATGGCAAAAACCGGGTGACATTACCGATGTCCCAAGAATGGATGCTGGCCGTACTACTGATTTTAATGCTGACTCTGACCGATGGCTGATTGATGCCAGTTACCTTAATGTACGCTCTGTCACTCTTTCTTATAGTT
This sequence comes from Runella sp., assembly GCF_027484545.1. Lineage (GTDB taxonomy): Bacteria > Bacteroidota > Bacteroidia > Cytophagales > Spirosomataceae > Runella. The sequence goes on from NZ_JAIXST010000249.1 coordinate 3,255, forward strand.
TGCCCAAAATGATAGCGCAAAAACTTTATTTGGAAAATGCCCAAGTGTATATCAGTGGGGAAAACTTCTTTATAAAGTCTCGCCGGAGCGGTATGAACGTTCAACAAAACTTTGCCGGTACGACCGGAAACGTGTATAGTTCTGCCAAGGCTGTGGTAATGGGTATTTCATTTTCACTTTAACATCAACACACTCATGAAAAATAGATTCTTAACAGCATTTACGGTTGCTTTAAGCATGATTGCTACTTCATGCGAAAACACATACTTAGACACCCTTCCTACTGCCAGTGTTGACGCTGCCTCGGCCTACGCTACCACCAAAAACGCATCTGCTGCCATTAACGGTATTTACCGAGCACTTATCCTCCGCTACCAGAGTTCACAGGGCCATTCAGGGCACCCTGCGCTGATGATTATTTTAGATCACATGGGAGAAGACGTCATCATTGGGGCAACTGCTGCCAGCTGGCACGTGGGAGAAACCAGATGGACTGCTCACCGCTCCGACACTAACGTGATGACTGTTGTCCCTTATGAGATGTATTATCGGGTCATCGGCAATGCCAACATTGCCATTGCCAGCATTGATAAGGCAGTAGGTACACAAGCTGAAAAAGACCTGATAAAAGGGGAAGCATTGGCACTGCGCGGCTGGTCTTACTTTAATTTAATTCAGTTGTATGGCAAACGTTACGATGCAGCTGCTAAGCCAAACGCCCAATTGGGAGTGCCTTTAGTACTGACACCTACTACCGAAGGACTTCCAAGAGCTACCGTAGAAGAAGTATACACCCAAATCAACAAAGATTTAGCCCAGGCAGCTACCTTATTGAAATCAGCCAGAGGCTTTAAATCCCATATCAACCTGGAAGTAACAAAAGGTATTTTGGCCAGAGTGGCACTTACTCAGCAAAATTGGGCTGATGCCGCCAAATACGCCGCAGAAGCCAGAACGGGTTTTACGCTCATGAGCGAAGCTCAGTATCAGGATGGATTTCAGGACATAAGCAATCCTGAGTGGATGTGGGGCTTTGACCACTTGGAAGATCAGTCAGAGTTTTTTGGCGGATACCATTCTTATATTTCATGCAATTACAATTCAACGGTTATCAGAACCTATCCTAAAGTTGTGAACAGTTTGCTTTACAATGCCATTCCTACTACGGATATCCGGTCTAAAATGTGGGTAAAAGCACCTACTGCTGCTAACTCAATCGTTCCTCCGGGTGGAGTGAGATTACCGTATCTGAATCAAAAATTCAGACTTCCAGGCGTTCCTTCTACCAGTGCTATGGGCGATGTCCCTTACATGAGAGCGGCCGAAATGTATTTGATTGAGGCAGAAGCTAAAGCTAAATTAGGACAGGATGCCAATGCAGCTAAACTTTTGTTTGATTTGATCAGTAAAAGAGATGCTGCCTATAAACTTTCGACAAGTACCAGCACTAAATTGTTAGATGAGATTTATTTCCATAGAAGAGTCGAATTATGGGGTGAAGGTTTCAGATTCCTTGACTTGAAACGCTTAAATCAGCCTCTGAACAGAAATGGCACTAATGCTATCGCTTCCATAGCGGTGTTGTTTGATGTGCCGGCGGGTGATAGGCAATGGGAATTCCTCTTTCCAAGAAGAGAGATGAATGCTAACAAAGCCATTGTCCAAAATCCTCTTTAAGAGTTAACGAAACTGTTAACTGCGGTCCGCCGCTGCGGTTATTAGTTGATTTGTACGAATAGTAAAAACGCACTCCAAACGAATTTGGAGTGCGTTTTTTGCCTTACTAAAAGTGATTTACTTTACACTTTAACCCCTGCACTTTACACTTTCTTAAACGGTTATTTTCCCCACCAACGTCGGCCGTTTATCTTTTGCACCGCTCATTCGATTGATGCTGTTGTCAAAATCTACCTTGACGGAATCGCCTTCAAACCGACAGATGATATAATTTCGATGCGGGGATTCATAATAACGCAGCGTGATTTCAAAGGTATTGGGGTCTTTCCACGTACCACTTGATACAATCTTTGCAATTCTTTCAAATTTGAGTTTTTGCGAATTTACCAAATTGGGTCTGGGTAAATCCGTTTCTCCAAAAGCCCATTTTTCCAATCCGCAAATTACTTTGTGTTCGCCTTCTCGGTCTTTCAACACAAATTGATACGTATCGCCTTCGCGGTAAGCCAACGCAATACTTTCTACATTCATTGAATTGGGTTCTATTTGAAATAGCTTGCCCGATACTTTCACGGCATTCGAGCGAATTTCACCTCCCTTCGGCGGAAGCAGTGCCAAAGCAGCCATGCGTTGCTTCAATGATTTGTTGGCAGCGACATTGGTCGGAAGCGTCTGCGCCTTCATGGCCGGCAATAAATGTTGCCAAACCAAATCCAAAATCCCAGGCATATCAGCCGTTTCGCTCATGATAGCAATTACAGCGTCTTGGTCAGGCATCACAATGGTGTATTGACCAAAAGCACCGTCGCCGCGATAGGCATTGTGCCGACAACACCAAAACTGATAACAGTATCCTTGCAGCCAGTCATTTTGCTCATTGGGTCGAGTGGGTTTGGCAGGAGCCGGCTGTTGAATTTTAAAGGTGGTAGCCTCTTCTACCCATGCTTTCGGGATTAATTGTTTGCCGTTCCAAACCCCTTTTTGCAAATACAATTGACCAAATTTGGCCAAGTCTTCGGTACGCACCCGTAAACCCCAACCGCCGGTATTAATTCCCTGCGAATCTTCTTCCCAATCGGTGCCTTTGATTCCCAACGGTTCAAACAAACGAGGTTTGAGATAGTCATTGATTTTTTGGCCCGTTACTTTTTGGACAATGGCCGAACACATATAAGTAGCGATGCTATTGTATAAAAAGACGGTACCGGGTTTGTGTTTGATGGGAGTTGCCAGAAAAGCTTTGGCCCAATTGTCCTCAGTCCTAACCGCCGGTTCTGTTTCCTGACCCACCGACATTGTCAATAGATCTTTAACGGTCAATTGAGCTAAATTTTCACTAACGGTTGTGGGTAAATCAGTTGGAAAAAAGGAGACTACCTTATCGCTTGTTTTCAATTTTCCCTCGGTCACGGCAAAACCTACTGCCGTGGAAGTAAAGCTTTTACTCATCGAATACAGTGTATGTTTCAGGTCGGAACGATAAGGAGCCCACCAGCCTTCAGCCGCTACCTGTCCATGACGGACAATCATCAGCCCATGAAACTCATGTTTACTGACGGCAACTGCGTCCAAAAATGCAGAAATTCCAGCGGAATCTATCCCCAGCGCTTCGGGTGCGTTACGCGGCAGAGTGATTTTAGATTTGGCAACCAAATCATACGGAAAAGCAGCCGAAAGGGCGAAGCCTGCACCCGCAAGCCCCAACTGCTGAATGAATTGACGACGAGTTGTTTGCATCATTTAGTTGTATTTTTTCGTTAAAAACGGCAGCAGTACTTTGGTGTATTCACGATACCCTTGCGGGTTGAGATGTAAGCTGTCTTTGGTGTACAACTCTCCTTTGACAGTGCCGTTGGCATTGAAAAGAACAGGATTAATGTCCACGTACGACAGACGTTTTCCCTTACTGAAAGCTTTTACCATCTTATTTCCTTTTTTGACCGTTTCCCAATGCTGACGACGAGAGGGCGAGAGCTTCATGGAGACAAAACAAATATTGGTTTTGGGTAAACGATTCTGCACTAATGACACAAATTGCCGATAGGAATCGAACATTTGTTCGGCCGACTTATATTTTTTGCCCGACAAATCGTTTTCGCCGCCATAAATAACCAAAAGCCTGGGCTCACGAGGAAAAACTACGCGCTCTACATAATACGTAAGTTCTGGAATAGTAGACCCGCCAAAGCCTCGGTTTAAAACGGGTAAGGGAGCCAAGTCCGTTTTGATGTCTTTCCAAACGCGCCAACTGGAACTTCCGTAAAACAGGATTTCTCCTTTTTTAAGACCTTTTTCAGCATCTTCTTTTTCAAAGTTTTTGATTTCCGCCTCAAAACGGTCCAATTTATAATCAGGTTCGAAAGGCTCAACAATGGGTTGATAGTTTACACTTCCGCGTTGACACGATAAAGCAAGACCAAGAAATATCAGTCCAAAGATTCGGGTATTTGTTAAAGACAAGTATTTCATCAGTTAATGTTTGTTTTTTTCTAAAGCAATAAAGAACCGAAGTTTACGCTTTCGTAAAACACAAAGAGGCTATCTTTTTCAGACAGCCTCTTTGTTGATTTATGAACTTGGCAAGTTTTTTATTCTTTTTTACCTTCAAGAGTCATTCCCTGATAGTCGACGGTTACTTTGGTAATTTTCTTTTGCTCGTCACGGATAAAGGAAAATTTTGCTACACTGTCAGCAGTTTCAAATTTATCAACTGCATCTTTCACAGCAACCAATGGACCTCCCTGATCGCCGGCCTGTACCGTAAGTTTGCTTTCTTTCAGGGTGAAATCCATGAAATCAAAGGGTAATCCGGTAAATCTGTATTTACCTGCATATTCTTTTAAAACAGTAGTATCAGTGACCGCTTTTGCTGCATTTTCTGTTGCAGTTTGAGCTGAAGCCTGATACGATAATGCACAAAGGCTTAAAATGAGGACGAGAAACGTTTTTTTCATTGGTTAGTTAAATTATTAAAAATATGGTTGAAAACTTAACCCAAAAGATAAAGAAATGTTTTTTCTAATTTAGTTCTATCCGTTTAACTACGTTTAAAGCTAAAAAGAATCCGACCTCTTAGGAAGAAGTCGGATTCGAATCACACCTAAACCTTTTCTCTACTGATAAAAAAACTAAACCCTCTACTAAATAAAAACTTGGTATTGCAATGTTAAGGAACCGCGACGTCCGTTAGAATTTAAACGCCCATCGGAAGCATTTTGATAAACCGGGCGGTTTTGGAAGTCTAAGGATATTTTAGAATTATGCCCTTTGAGCAACCAATTAACACCTACGTTATAAATCCCTGCCGTTTTAGTGAGTCGCTGATAATCTGCCAGTTGAGCTGAAGCATACGGCATCAGCGTCCCATTTTTTCCGAATAAGTCAGAGGCACATAAGTAGCCGAATTGAGTATAAATTACACTTCCTGTACCAAACATTGGAAACGCATTTCCCTGAATTCCCGATGCTCCTGCCAATGTTTGGGTAGTACTGTTGGCCGGGTTCATGATACCGTTGAAACGTAAATAATTAGGGCCGTAATCGGTATGAAAATACCCCAAATACGCTGAAATCGCCGTTCCTTTTGCTTTGTTGACCGGCATATCGGCGAACATCGCCAACGACCACAGATTCATCGCGTGATACAGCGTATCTTTATTCGAGTTCACGTTCCAGGTAGCGCCCTTTTGAGAAATGAAACCGCCTTCCAAATTCAGCATCTTCTTTTTACCCAAATACGTACCCGTCATGTAAGGCGTTTGGTTGGCGTCTTTGTCAAAGAAGTTATAGATTAAAAAACCCTGATACTGTTTGTGATGGCCTTTTGAGGCAAAAACAGAATTGGCCGAAATCGCCGGTACTGCCGTGCCGCTCGTTACAATCGGGAAAGGGTCCGTTAAGGCTACTCGATAATCCCATTTTCCTGCCTGCCCCCGTGCATACAGACTTAATTTTCTTGAAAACTCATCTGTCTGATCTACTGTTGCCTGAGCAAACACGGGTACATCCATCGTCATAATCGAACTTACACTTGGCTGACTAAAACGCGAGAGGCCATTGAGAATGGTCAACCCTCCTCCTATTTTAAGCCAATCTTTATTGGCAAATGCCGCATATTCAACTACGGCATCATGGACAAAAAAAGCGACTTTACGGTTGGTGGGTACTCCTTGAGCATTGCCTATGGCAGGAAATCCGTTGGTATAATTAAAATTGTTCAACCCCATTTGAATATAAATGAAAGCGCGGTCGGAGATTTGACCAAACAATTGCATACGCGTCCGGCGTAAACCTAAATCCAATGTTTGAGGAGCAGCTTCAGACAGTACGGTAGTTCCGGGATTGCTGCTATTGTAACGTACCCATGTCTGGTTTAAAAAAGTAACTTTAAAGAAATGAGAGCTTGAAGTGTTGAGATTGTACTTCAACTCATTTTTTTCAGGAACTGCCTTGAGAGAATCTTGTGCCTGCGAGGTAAAGGCCCATAAACTTAAACCTAAAATAAAATACTTCATGGTGGGTTGCGATGTTGTTTTGCGAGCACAAAGCACCGACTAAAAGATTAATACCGATTTAAAAACAAATTAAAATGCCGTTAAAGCGTACCTTCGTTTCTCACTTTAGCAAGTTTGTTTTAAATTAGTGCGCTGAAACCACACGGAATCAGCCCTTTACCCTCTTTTTTTATAACTTCCAAAGATGAGAAAACGGCTATTGATATGGATTTGGAGTTTGTCCCTGACCAGCTTAATGGGGCAAGTCCCAAGAATTGACCACACCCGAAACTACGACCGAACGTATAAAGACAGCCTCAAAGCAGTGGCTAAAAAGTTACTCTTGAATGTAGAAAAGCAGGCGGTTTCTCCCCAACAAATCACAAGAAAAATACAGGTCTTAAATTTGCTTGGCTCGCTGTATCTCGAAGATGATTACCGCGATTTGGATACCAGCATGGTTTATAATGACCAACTGTATGATTTGGCAAAAAAACAAGAAAATAAGCCAATGCTTGTGGCCGCGCTGCTCCGTCGCGAAATCAAGTATCGTCGTGCCCACGATTATGTCAAATCGTTGGAATTGAGTTTGGAAGCCCTTAAATTGTGTGAGCAAGCCGGGAAAGATTGTACGGAAGGATGGAGAATTCAACAGAATTTAGGTCAAAGTTTTTTACGCTCTGCTGACTATTCCAATGCAGAAAAATACCTGCTTGTTGCTTTAAAGGATTTGGAGAAAGCCCCATTCGAAGACCAACCTCTCAAACAAAAATACATACTGGGAGTCTACAGTGTTTTAAACACGCTTTATCAGGAATGGGGCAAAGATGAACGGGTAGTCAAGATGTTTGAAGAACAACTTAAAGTTGCTCAAGCCCTCAAAAACAAACATTCGTTGGCAGGAACGTACGAAGAGATGGGGGATTATTACAATAAGATTGGCCGCGCTGGAAAAGCACTGCCTTATTTAAGTAAGGCTTTTGCGCTGTTCACGGAAGTCAATCATACGCGGGGAATCGCCTCGGTTACCAACAGTTTGGGAGAAGCCTATTTGGCTTTGAAGGATTACCCCAAAGCCCGCAGTTATGCGGAAAAAGCCCTTGAATACGCCAATCAACATAACTACGCGGCGCTCAAACCTTTTGCCTATCAAACCTTGGTAGTGGCTTACAAAAACCTTGGCAACGAATTGGCATCGCTACGTGCCTATCAGCGGGCAGCCTCCCTGCGCGACAGCCTCGGTTTTACGCGCCGGTTAATTGCTTTGGCTGATATGCGGCGCGTGTATGAGGTGGACAGAACCCGATTTGAGCAGCAAATTGCACTTCAAAATCGTACCCGTAATTTTTTGATGGCGGGGATGGGGCTGTTGACCGCTTTTGGAATCGCCTTACTTTTGTACAGCCGAAAATTAAGACTAAAGAATAGGGAACTGGCTCGTAAAAAACGAGAAATTGAAGAAGCCTATTTAAAAGGGCAAACTACTGAAAGGAAACGAGTTGCGTCAGAATTACACGACAATTTAGGCGGACTTTTGTCGGCTGCAAAACTGAGCTTACAGATATTAGACCCGTCGCAATTAGACCGCCACGAACGGGAAATTTATGACAATGTGGTAGAGATGATGATTGATGCGTGCCGTCAGGTACGTACGCTATCGCATAACATGCTTCCCGAAGATTTGGAGAAACAAGGGCTTTTGTCGGTATTGGAGCGCCTCATTTACAAGCTCAACTCTGCGGGCACTACGCGTTTCAGCCTCCAAACAAGCGGTGATTTTTCTGAGCGGTTCTCTCCCGAAACGGAGTTCAACCTCTATTTAATCGGGTTAGAACTCTGCAACAACGTTCTCAAACATGCTAAAGCGACAAAGGCGTTTATGACTCTTCAGCGATTTGGAGGGCGTGTGGTTTTGAGCGTGACGGACAATGGAAAAGGGTTACCTACTATGAAGGACAGCGACGGCATGGGCTTCCAAAACATTCGTCAGCGTGCTATTGACATTCGAGGTACCTTGTCCTTTGAAAGTCAACCCAACGCAGGCACGACTATTACTATAAATGTCCCTTACGAAACATTTACGCAGACACAGTTAGCCATTAATACTTAGCCGGTTAACCATTTTCACTAACATCCCACTTTTTCACTGTCGAAAATCCGATAGCGGTAGTGTTGGTCATTCAGGCGATCCCAATAATTGATTAAAAATTGCTCCGTCGTTTTTTGAATTTGCGTTATACTTACCGTACGCAATTCATTGTTGCGATTGATAATCAGGTCGTTCTCAACATCTCCTTTTCCTCCAAAACTGTGAAAATCCAGGACATCCTCTCCTTCAAAAAGTGGATGTTCTTGCTGCCATTCTTCAAACCAACGCTGTCGTTCCCGAATTACCTCATTGGAATACAGCGTCACCGACGACCACGAATGAGCTGCTTCAGGCTCCAATTTGTTGTGATATAGTTGTACTCCATCCCATTTAATTTCAGCAAGTTGCAGAATAGGACTTTGCTCGACGGCAACCAACGTAAACGGTTCTATTCCTCTAAAATCATAATTTCTAACAAAGTCTTCTGTATCCTCACAGCTAAAAAAATCCAACACGACCCATCCTCGGCTTCTCCGATACGGAGGTCGGTGATGATGCTTGACAAAAGCACCGTTTAGTAAGCAAAGAGTTACTTTGGAAGAAGAAGCAATCCAAGTTCCGCCCGCCAATCCATCTTGGGGATAAAAGACAGATTGTCCATTGATTATATACTTTTTAGGAGGTAAAGCTTTAGGCCGCCCAACGTGCTCGTCGCGGTTAGACGTCAGAATAAAACCCTGTTGGTGTGGAAGATAGGTTACAAAGCACATTTCTTAATTTATAGTTTAATAGTCTATGGCGGCCGTTTACGGTTTAGAGTCTATGGTTTATAAGTTTTCACTCTTTCCACTTTCACCCTTTACACTTTACCCTCTTCCAGGCTTTCCCGGTATTTAATCGTTGAAAAAGCTACGCCAAAGTTGGGGGAAAGTGCGATTTCGGGAAACTCTTCTTTAAGCGCAATTTTAATGATGGCAAAATGGTGGATAGCGTGCTCGGCCACGTAAACCAATTCTCGCATCAACGTCGTTTGTACTTTCTGACTTTCCTGTCCAAAAAACACGTTCATAGAAAGATACAAATCTTCAATGGGCTGATGAAGCCATGAAGAAAGTTGTTCTACAAAATAAGCACTAAATTCTAAATCAGTTTCCAACCTCAAGTTACGACTGCGGGCATCGTAATCTACAAAGCCCAAAGGTGATTGCTCATGAAGGCATTGGTAAAATTCCAAGGTATGGCGAATATGCTGACCGACACTGCTTCCGTGAAGCAACGCCAAAGGGCAGCAATAGGCTTCGTACGAAATAGTCGTAAGTAAATCCCGAAGTTGAGATAAAATATGCTGGTTGGTCTGTTGAAGCAAAGTCATTTTAAAATGGCGTTAACAGTTAAATTGATAGTGACTTCGTTAGCCATACCAAGAGTATTACCTCCGATGGCCCAATCGCGGCGATTAACAATGAAGTTTCCGCTGAATGTGGCTTTATTACCCGCACTTAAAAACGTAAACGGTACTTTTACAGGTTTGGTTACAGATTTGATGGTCATATCAAAGTAGCCGGTATACACATTCGCCGTCTTTTCAATTTTGGTCGACTTCATGCTGATTTTAGGATATTTAGCTACTTCAAAAAAGTCTTCTTTTTCGCGTAAATGGCGATTGCGCAAGGTATTATCTGTGTCAATGGTAGTGGCATCTATGGTAGCAACAATACTATTTGAGGCGAGATTTTCGGGGTCGAATTTAATGACAGCATTCAGGCCTTTAAATTTTCCTTCTACGCTGACCCCAAACATTTTAAGGCTAAAACCTACCGCTGCCGTTACGGGTTGCCAGTTTTGACTGAACCCACTGACCGATACACTTACGCAAAATAGTAGAAACAAGATTTTTCTCATGGTTAGGCTTAATTATAATTTGAAAGAAATTCCAATAAAAGGCATCAGGGCTTTGTTGCGGAAACGATCATTTTCAAAGGTTAATTTTTGAGAAGTAGTGTATTCCGTAAACTGAAAACTGGCTCCGATGCGCAAACCAATCGTTTCTTTAAACCAGTACCGCCCGTATAATTCCGAATTGAGGCTTCCCAAATCATTGTCGCTGACCAGCAATAAATTAAACCCTGTTGGCTTGGCCGTTTGCTGGGTTCCGTGAAAACTTGAACCCGTGGATTTTGCCACAAATGTTCCTTTTTGTTGACCTCCGAACGTTGCGCCAATGGCGTCAATGTTAAAACCTACATCCAATTTGCGAAAGCTATATTGCAAATGAATATCCAGATTCAGGGCATTGGTCTGCGTTTTGGTGAGTTTGAGTGTATCAAGGTTTGAAAGTACATTTTCAACAAACAGTACCTGAGAGCCCACTTCACCTGACGTAAGCCGCGCCGGAGCCGTGTGATAATCCAGATTTTTGCCAAAAAATGAGGTCAAACGCACTCCCCAACCGATTTTAAAACGTTTGGATTTTCCTACGCCGTAGAGTTGATTGTAAGAAAATGCGCTCGAAAACCCACCTATACCCGAAAGCGCTACATCACCATAGACTTGTTTTTTAGGATAATTATATTGGGCATGACTGTTGAAGGCTACTGCTGAAACAAGCAGCAAAAAGAGTATATTTTTCATTGACTTTGAATGAGTTATGAACATTTTGAGAGAATTATTTTGCAGGTATGAGTTCGCATTTTCAGTCATGGAGTTACACGAAACTAAAAAACAACAAGCACTACCTGCTGTGAACTATGGACTGTAGACTATTGACTGCCAACTATTTAAGTTCAGCATTGCCAAAAAGAACCGAATATTGTTTGCACCAAATCAGTACAAATTTTTGGGTTTTGTGATCGGCAGCCGCGGGAAGTTCAATGAAGTAATTTCCCGAATTCACTTTATTACTGACTTCTACATCCTTTGAAGCTGCCTTGTCTTCCGATAAATAAATGCGTAAGTCTGGGCCACCGTCTGTTTTGAAGTTTTCAAAAACTAAGGTGCGTTTTCCTTCTTTTTCGTAGACTTTTACATTTCCCGAAGTCGTGTGCACATTGGACATAAATTCCCCCTGTGCTGCCAATTTTTGTCCAGAAACATCAAATTGGTCAATAGGTTTGTTGATAAGAGCTGTGCCGGTAGAAGGAGTAACTGTCGAAACCGGCTGAAGCTCTTCTGTTTTTTGACAGGCTGATATCGCAATTATCAGCCCAATCATAAGCCATTTGTATTTCATGAGCGTAGGTTGTTAAGTTTACCTTACAAAGGTGCTCAACTTACTCCTACCCGAATGTCGGCTTGCTGACACTAAATGAAAATTAGGCTACTAAACCTTTTAATTGTTGCAAATTCGGGATAATAATGCGTTGACGGTCATAGTCAAGGAGGCCATGCTGTTTCAAATCACTAAAAAGCTGAGATACAGTTTGGCGGGTGCTGCATATTAATCCCGCAATGTCTTGGTGAGTAAGGTAATTTTTGAGAACAATGCCTTCTTCAGTAGTTACTCCTTCTTTTTGGGCCCATTCTTCCAGAAAAAGCAACAGACGGGTTCGTACATCTTTGAACATCAAATTGGCATAACGATTTTCTAAACGGCGAAAGCGCAGCCCTACCAACTTGGTGAATTTTACGGCCAGAGAAGGATTCTGTTGAATTACTTTTTCAAAATCTTCAATTCGAAAACTACATACGGTTACATAATCTGATAGAGCAACCGCATATTCATCCAAGTCGGTTTCATCTAAGGTAATTTGTCCAAACAGATCTCTTTTTTGCAGTACTTCTTTTACGGTCTCATCTCCGTTGGCATTTAATTCTACGATTTTAATAATGCCTTTTTTCAACAAGTACACTCTGTTTTGTTCCTCATGGGCAAAATAGATTATTTCACTTTTCTTGGCCGTTTTAAAATTAGTAATCAGGCAAATTTGTCGTACCTCAGCAGAATCCAGATGTCTGAATAGCTGGTGGTCACGAAGATACCAATAGCGAGTTTCAATAGGAAATTGCGGAAGCATTGAGCAAAATTTTTGAGTAGATAGATTTTATAGTCAAGCAAATATACAAAGATTTACTTAAATAATTTTGTCTCTACAATTGCCCGCTTACTTCAAAAAACTCTCTTGAAGTTTGGATCAATTTTCGGAGTGGAGTAGGTTTAAATCCGCGCCGAATATTGACGGCACTAATATCGGCCACGATCCGCATATTGTGCATGATATCGCTATATGCTTTCCAAAGGCGATAACTTGGGTCATACACGTGTCCCGGCTCAGAAGTGACTCCGTTGAGTTCCAAAATTTTGATGTTCTTCCCTGCATACAGATCTTCCCAATTGGGAACCCGAAGGTCAAATCGTCCATAATAAAACCCTTCCATGGGAAGCGCGATTTTGTCAAAAACGCGTACTAAATCTGCATTGACTCGGGGATTGGAATTTATAAATTTAGTACCAAGGCAATGATTACCAATGGGCTGCACAAACCGTTTTTCACCGACAGGCACTACTTCATTCCATTGCTTTTCTACTCGCTCCAGAAGCTCCCCCATCGAAAAACGAGCGCGCTGATTTTGCTCCAGCAATTGTCCAACTGTAGAACGACCGTCGCCAGTTACACTTAAAAATTCCTTTTCCACTACCGAAGTAATACACCCCGAAGTTTCGTTAGGCAATCGTGCATACATAACCCCTAATTCCAGTTCATAATCCACGTATTCCTGAATGATCACGGGTTGAGCAATCGTCGATAAATAAGCTTTTAATTCCGCAGAAGTTGCCATTTTATAGACCTTGAATCCGCGCCCGCCTACGTCGGGTTTCACAATAAGCGGGAATGTGATTTCAGCAGTTTCCAATTTCTTTACGACTCTGTCCCAAGGCTCTCCCAATGGCACAAAAATCGTGGAAGGCAAATATTCTGAATCAATTAAATTTAAAATATCCATTTTAGATTCCCCAAAAACACCTCCGTCAGGAATACAGGGGTTGGCCGTCGTAAAATAAGTAAGCGAACGATTGCGAATAGCCAAATACAACCAATAAGGAACCAAGGGCAGAAAAAACATCCACCAAGTCCAGTATTCGTACTTGAAAAGTTTAATAAACCAGAGCGGGGGGAAAATTTGAGAAAACATCTGTGCGAATTTAAGAATCTAATGCTATAAAATCTTTTTTCCCCGCAGATAATCGCGGATTTTATTACGCAGATTTTGGTGATTTTTAAAATCTACAATCATCTGCGATTTTAAATTAAATCTGCGAATATCTGCGTGGAAAATTTATCTATAAATTAAGTTTGGGCAGTTAAGTTTTTAACTAAGTACAAGGCTTTTTGCCAATTCAAGAACAAAACTACACCACAAGACACAAAAGTGATAATTGCTAAACCAAAAAGTTGGCCGCCATCCCCAAGTACGTCAATACCAAGCACAGTAAGGTGAGACACAACGGCCCCTGCCATCGTACCCAAACCTATAAGGGCACCCAGCCAATTGTAACGTGGGGTCAACAGCAATATCCCAGCAATCAATTCGATGACTCCCGAACCAATGCGACCGTAAGGCTCAACTCCCAATTTTGAGAAAATATAAACACTTTCTTCTGCGCCCGTAAATTTAAACCAAAGGGTTTGAAGAAGAATGATAGCCGCTACAATCTGGGCTGTCCAGGAAATGATGTTTTTCATTTTCATGAGTTCAATCAGTTTGAGGTTGGGTTTATTTATAAATGCGTTGCCAGTTGGCATCTGCCTTCTTTTTGAGGTTGGACTCATCTTCGTTCCAATCAGGCAAAGTGTTGTTAAACAGTCTATTATAAAACAAATACAGTTTGCCGCCTACAATCTTATAGGTTTCGGGATTTACTTCCACCTTCTCGCCGTTTTTTCCCATGGCATAGGCACACCACCCTCCGTATTGGGGTTCGTAAGCCGAAGGGTTTTTCTTGAATGTTTCGAGATTTGCCGCATTGGCAAACTGATACGTCACCCCTTCCTGCGTAAAGACAACCATTTTTGAACCCTTTACAGGATTTTTTTGGAAATAACTTACGGGGTCATAGCCTGATAAAGCTACCCCTTTTTCAAGAAGGAAATGTTTTTGGCGAAGCGCGGGGGTTTGAGCAGAAGCAACGCTCACTGCAAAAAATAAGAGGATATAAAAAAGTGTTGTTTTCCTGACTATATTTATTTGAATTAACAATGCAAAGGTGCACGTTGCTCAAATAAACAATTGTCAGCCAACCGACAAAACACATAAAATAGTTAAATTGTTTTTTATTGCCCAAACGCCCAAATCAAAAAATCAGGCATAATGGCCGACCACGTAGCTTGGTTATGATGACCGCCTTTGACTTCTACATAGCGAATATCTCGTCCCCATCGGAATCCTTTTTTTTCTAATTCAGCAATAAGATCAAGGGTATCTTCAATGGAATCAATCACTCCGTTGTTATTTCGGTCGTCTTTTTCGTCTTCTGTACTGGTTTGTAGCCAAAATTTAGGGAAGTAGTCAGTAGTGAGGAGTGAGGAGTGAGGATAAGGAGCCTTATCAGTAGACAGACGAACTAAGCGATGCATGATGCGGTCATTTTCGTCGTCGTAGTGATTTTCGTAGGCTCTCCGACGCCACCAAAACGAGCCCGAAAATACCCCGACTTTACCAAATAAGTCGGGATGATGCCAGACAATATCAAAAGCGGAAAGCCCGCCGAGTGAAAATCCACAGAATGCGGTATTTTTTGCGCCCGTCAGCACTCGAAAATTTCCCTGTATGTACGGCATGAGTTCATTCAAAACAAAAGTAGTGTAGGCACCCGCTTTAGCTCCCCGATGTGCATAATCCGCCTGGGCGGCTGTACCATATTCCTGAATCCGGTCACCGCAGTGGATAGCGACCAATACAAAGGGCTCTACTTGGGTAGTTCGGTACATTTTTTCAAGAACTTCGGTCATGTGTAATGGTTTCAAATCCTGCCCATCGTTCATGTAAAGCACTTTAAACGAACGAGTTGACTGATGATAATCAGCAGGAAGGACTACCTCAAGTAGAACGTTTCGGTGTAACGCATTGGAATAATAAGAAGTCTCCTGTTTACTAACAGAATCAAAAGCGGTGTCAACGTGTTTCAATATGGTAAAGGCTTTGAGAGGGAACAAAAATACGAAGAAAGTAGGCAGAAGTATAAAGTGAAAAGCGGGAAGAAAAAAATAAAAAGCCGATTTTAAGCCTTTTTGCCCCTTTTGATTCCTACCTTTTAACTCCTTTTTCATTTTCTTTCTTAATCCAAACTTTTTTCTGTCAATTTTACGTTTATTTACGAAAACTATTAAAAACTGATTTCAACCCCAAATTTTTTTAATTGCATGAAGTATTCGATCGCGCTGACCTTTACGGTATTGATTTCCACTATTGTTTCCTTTGCTCAGACCAAAAAAACTCCTGTTAAACCCGCTACTCCTGCCAAAACTGCCGCTCCCGCCAAAAAAGCAACTCCCTCTACCGGTTTGAAAATGGCCAACGAGTTGGATTCTGTAGCCTATAGCATCGGAATGAACATTGCTCAAAATCTCAAAGGCCAAGGCTTAGAAAAAATAAATGTTGGTTTATTAACTAAAGCCATTCAAGACGTTCTAAAATCAACAAAAACCGATTTAGACGAAACACAAGCCCAAATGTTGTTGGGAAATTATTTCAACAGACTGCAAAGTCAACGTCAATCTGAAGAAGCTAAAAAGTTTGAAGGCAATAAATCAGCCGGAGAAAAGTTCTTAGAGGAGAATAAGAAGAAAACCGGCGTCGTTACCTTACCCAGTGGTTTGCAATACGAGATAATGAAAGCGGCAGAAGGCCCAAAACCTACCATCAATAACACCGTAAAAACCCATTACCACGGCACATTGATTGATGGAACGGTTTTTGATAGCTCAGTTAAAAGAGGTCAACCTGCAGAGTTTCCGGTCGGAGGTGTAATCCAAGGTTGGGTTGAAGCACTTCAACTCATGCCGGTAGGTTCAAAATGGAAATTGTATGTACCCTATAATTTAGCCTACGGAGAACGTGCCGCCGGCGCGGAAATCAAACCCTATTCCACATTAATTTTTGAAGTAGAACTGTTAGAGATTGTGAAATGACCATGAAAAGTTTTTTAATCGCCTTAGCTCCGGTGTTGCTGCTGAGTCTGCAACCCGACGACTCGCGTTCGCGGGAGTTCGCACCGCGTCCTTTCCCACCATCCGAAGATGATCTCAAACCCACTCTGACGCAGGAGAAAGTTGAGGCGTATGTTACAAAAATATTTTCGGGGTATCACTACCGTAAGTTCAACGTCAACGACTCATTATCGTCGAAGATGTATGACAACTACCTTAACGAAATAGACGGTGGGAAACTGTACTTCTTAGCAAATGATGTACAGTACTTTGAGAAATACCGTAACCAACTCGACGAATCTCTCAATAACGGAGATTTGGGGGCAGCTTACGATATTTACAACACGTTTCGCAAGCGTTATCGTGAGCGCAGTCAATTCATTGACAAACTGCTCACCAAGCCTTCTTTTGATTTTGCCGTTGATGAGTCGTTTAATATTGATCGAAAAAAAGCCGTTTGGGCTAAAAGTAACGATGAATTGAACGAAATCTGGCGCAAACTTCTTAAAAACGAGGCACTTGAATTAAAGCTTTCGGGAAAAGCGGACTCCTCAGTAGTCACTTTGTTGAAAGACCGTTACAAAAACCGTGAACGTAATTTAGGGCGGTTCCGCAGCGAGCAGGTGTTTCAAATGTACATGAATTCATTCTGCGAGGTACTTGACCCGCATACACGCTACTTTTCCCCTACTGATTCTGATCGTTTCAAACAAGATATGTACCAAGCCCTTGACGGTATTGGAGCGGTGTTGCGCGAAGACGGAAATTACATCAAAGTAGTGGAAGTCGTACCCGGCGGACCGGCATTCAAAGACAAACGTCTTAAAAAAGACGACCGAATTATCGGTGTTGCGCAAGGTGACGAAGGCAAATACGAGGATATCGTAGGCTGGTACGTGGACGATGCTGTAAAGAAAATCAAAGGCCCGAAAGGAACCGTAGTTCGCTTACAGGTATTGGCGGCAGATGCACTTCCCAGCGATCCCCCAAAGGAAATTCGTATCCAACGGGAAAAGGTAAATTTGCAAACCTCCCGCGCCAAGAAAGAAATCGTGATCATCAATCAAAACAAACACGATTACAAAATCGGGGTTATCAATATTCCTTCTTTCTATCGTGATTTTGACGAAGCAAACAAACGTGGTAAAGATTTTAACAGTACTACCCGCGACGTACAAAAGTTAATTGACTCACTCAAAGCCGAAAACGTAGAAGGAATCGTGATTGACCTCCGTAACAATGGTGGCGGCTCGCTCACGGAAGCTATTTCTTTAACCGGTTTATTTATCTCAAAAGGCCCGGTAGTTCAGGTAAGAGAACAAACGGGAGATACCGAAGTACAAACTGACCCCGACCCTACAGTAACGTATGACGGTCCGGTGGCAGTACTTATCAACCGTTTCAGTGCATCTGCTTCTGAAATTTTTGCGGCAGCGATTCAGGACTACAAACGCGGTATTATTTTGGGAGAACAAACCTACGGAAAAGGCACTGTACAAACGATGGTTGATTTGAATCAGTGGATTAAAGACACGGATAAATTAGGTCAAATCAACATCACGGTAGCGAAATTTTACCGTATCAACGGTAGCAGCACGCAACGCAAAGGTGTTTCTCCGGATATCGAATACCCTTCTGCTTTCAGCGCTGAAGAATACGGTGAAAGCTCACAGCCAACTGCGCTTCCCTGGGACCAAATCGCCACAGCTCGTTACGATGTAACCAAAGCACTCAACGAAAAGCAAGTTTCAAAACTGAAGGAGAAATACCAACAACGTCTTAAATCTGAAACGGAGTTGAAAACTTTTGTGGAAGAATTAGACCTATACCGCAAAGCCCGCGAAAATACGACTGTATCTCTTCAGGAGACCAAGCGTAAAAAAGAACGCGAGGAAGCGGAGAAAAAACAGGCGGCTTTGAAAAAACTTGAAACAGGAGACGAAGGTGATGACGATGAAACTCCCGCCAAAGTGAGTGTGACTGAGAAAAAGAAAAAAGATATTTATCTGAACGAAACAAGTCGGATTCTGGCTGATTATATTGCCCTTATCAAAGCACCGTCGGTCGCTAAACGATAAATAGGCTTATTTCTAACATAACCTAATTGCTCGTTGGACGTTGGATAGTGGACCTACAAGTCCTTATTCAGCGTCCAACGTTTATTATCCATTCTTCCAAACTTATTATGAAATACAAAAAACACGTTTTCATCTGTACGAATCAAAAAGAAGGCGGCAAAAAATGCTGCGGAGCCGAACACGGAATGGCCTTGGTAGATGCCTTTAAAACTTCCCTCAAAGAAAAAAACTTACACGTTGATATTCGTGCCCAAAAAACGGGCTGTTTGGATGTCTGTGCCTTTGGTCCCGCGTTGGTTGTTTATCCCGAAGGTGTTTTTTATGGCAAAGTTGAGTTAGCCGATGTCGAAGAAATTATTGAAAGCCACTTGATTAACAACGTTCCGGTGGAACGTTTAAAGCTTAATTTTTAAGTAAACGCATTTTTGAATGCCACTCTTGAAAGCAAATCCATTCAAAGGCTTTGCTTTCAAGAGTGGCATTCTTATTTTTACTGACTTCTGACTCTTCCTTCCTATTTCTCATGCTCGAACGCTACTTTTCTCTCTCCCAAAACGGCACATCCTTTCGTACCGAAACCATTGCGGGTATTTCTTCTTTTCTCGCTACGATGTACATTATTGTAGTCAACCCCGCTATTTTGAGTCAATCAGGAATGCCTTTTGGAGGGGTGTTGACAGCGACTATACTTCTTTCTTTTTTCTGTAGTTTGATGATGGGGCTGTATGCCAAAAACCCATTGCTTGTCGCTCCGGGAATGGGACTCAATGCTTTTTTTACTTTTACGGTGGTGAAAGGAATGGGTGTGGCCTGGCAAACGGCCTTGGGCGCGGTATTTTGGGCAGGAATTATCTTCCTTATTTTATCCATTTTTAACATCCGCACGCACATCGTTAAGGCCATCCCAAAGCCACTTCGCTACGCTATATCGTCGGGAATTGGGCTTTTTATTACGCTGATTGGTCTTACCAATGCTAAGTTTATCGTCAGCAACCCTGTCACACTCGTAGGAATCGGCAACTTAAAAGACCCGATTCTATTGACTTTTTTAGTGGGATTCATTCTTACTGCTGTATTGGTCACCAAGCGAATAACGGGCGGAATTGTGATTGGAATTATCATTACGACACTTCTGGCTGTACCCATAGGCCGGTGGTGGGGAGATGCATCAGCGGTTAATTTTGGTCAAAAAATCCTCGTCAACTGGAATGGCTTGTTAGCAGCCCCCGATTTTAGCTTGATTTTCCAACTTGACCTGATGGGCTCTTTGAGTTTATCGCTCTTGCCTGTCATTTTCGCCTTTACCTTCACGGATTTGTTTGATAGCCTCTCCACGTTTGTGGGAGTAGCCGAAGCGGCTGATTTGTACGATGCCAACGGAGACCCGCGCAACATCAAACAATCACTGCTGACAGACGCCGTAGCGACCGCTGCCGCAGGTCTGTTGGGAACAAGTCCGGGCACTGCCTATATCGAGTCTGCCGTAGGAATTGAGCAGGGCGGAAGAACAGGGCTAACCGCCGTAATAGCCGGCTTTCTTTTCCTGCCTTTTCTATTTTTATCACCGTTGCTTTCTGTAGTGCCAAGCATCGCCACGGCACCCGCCTTAGTGATTGTAGGTGCTTTTATGATGAAACCCGTCACTAAAATTGACTGGTCTCGCATGGATGAGGCCATTCCCTGCTTATTGGCTTTGGTCCTGATTCCGTTCAGCTATTCCATTACACAGGGAATTATCTTCGGTTTTCTGAGTTGGACTATCCTCAAAACGGTAACGGGGCAAAGCCGGGAAGTATCCCTCACCTTGTGGCTCATTGATATTTTCGCGTTGGCTTCGCTGATTTGGGGGCATTAAAAGAGTTATTGTAACTCCCAATCCTTGACTTCTGCCTCCATTGTTTCCAACCATTTCGGTCTTGTCTGTTCTTTGGGTAAAGCTACCAAAATAGCATCCGTAAATGAGGCAGGGCGATACATTCGGCCGTTGAGCAACCGAAAATGCTGCGTTACAAAATCTTCAAGTGATTGATTGGTAGGGGTAAGCTTTAAAAATACATACCGACTTTTTAAATGGTCGAGCAGCCGCTGCCTAAACTGCTGCTTGGTACTTTGCCGAAAACGTACGGTTTCCTGACGATTTTGGGTAACGTAGCTGGCCAATACGTACAAAAAATTAATGTTATAGGCTTGTAATACCAGCGTATCGCGGTCAAAAAGGCGGTCCGCAAAATGCGTATTGGTCTGTAATGAATCAGGACGAGGCCGTAAATTGGCCTTGCTGAAGTCAAGCGAATCATTAACCAAGGCACTAATAAAAAAATTGGGAGTTACGTTATAGCCTTCCGTAAGCGGGTCGCGATAGTGCAACGGCTGGGCGAGTTTGCCTTCATTCAGCAGGTCTATATTGAGTTGAATGACGTTACGCGCATACGTAAACTGCTTATAAATAGACTCTTTACTCAAGGCGCTCGTGTCGCTGTAGTATTTGCTGTCGCCGATGTGATAAATACTGTCTTCGGGTGAAAGCAGAGAACTGTACTCGTAGATGTGATCTAAAATTTTACCGTCTTTATGTTCTTTCAATGCTTTGGGCAGCGGCTGAGCAGCGTCGGTCAGCAGGGCATCAACCATGTCTTCAAATACAATGTTAAAATCACGGACCAGTACTACTTCACGCATTCCCTGATGGGTTTTGGCGTGCTCGGCACGGTCAAAATAGGCATAGAGCAACTGCCACAGTTGCCTTAATTTGTCGGTATAATAATTGCCCCGGATTTGTTTTAATCGTCGTGTTCCCTGTCCTTCCAGCAGTTTTTGAAATTCGCGTTTCGGAAGCCGCTCATACAAAGGACTCAATTCGGCTTTTAATCCATAGGCTTCGTTTAAATGCTGGAGCAAACTGAAAAATAACACAAACAATTCTTCATCGGCATTGATCGCTTTGCGCTTATTGACGGTTTCGATATAGACCGGTACGCCATTTTGCAGGACGGGCGTTTGTTTTTGCACCGTGCGATGCCAACTTACCTGATGCCGTTGGGAGGTATTATAACGTTTGACGAAGGTAAATAAAGCGGGATTGTCCCGTTGGAAGTGCAGCAGACTATTGATCACTTCCAATTCGGAAAGCTGCTTTTGGCCCTCAGGTTCTATAATTTGCTGCAAATCAGCGCTGTCGGTGAGCAGACTGTCGGGATGGCGACGTTTAAAAATCTTGATGGCCTGATACAGCCAAACCGAAAATCGGAACAGAAAATCCGCTTTACCATTCCGTTGAAACTCCTTTCGGGCTTGCTCTGTATCGGACAATTGCAGAGCAAAAAACTCCTGCGGGGTATAGATACCCCATACTTTGCCCTCCTTCAAAAACACTTTGGGCAGAATCAGTACCGAATGCGCTGCGGGGGCGTGGTAATAGTAACCTACGTAATCTATTTGTCCCAACCCTGCGCCGAGCGGGCGGTAATAACGCTCTCCCAAAAAGGGTTGCAGCGATTCGATCTCGTACTTGGCAGATTCAAACAGCAGCAACATGGTCGAGTAAATCTACGCCTAATTTCTGCATAAAGGACGGCAAAATGTCCATATCACGACCCTGTTCAAATAAATCGGCAAAAGTGAACTCCTCAGAGGTGCCGTCTTCTTTGTTGTAATGAAAAATGGTGTCGCCCGTTTTAAGCTGGTTTTTGAATACCTCCGACCATAAATAAAACAGCACTTTGGATTTGAATACTTCCAATGAAATAACGCCCGCAACGGATTTGACAAAAAAAGTACCCAATTGTTTGTCTTCGCTGCCCGTTACGTCCACGATCTGCTTGTTGACCTTCGCTATAAATACGCCCCAATTGTAGCGGTGCTGCTCAGAAACGATGATGGTGAACTCTTTTGCTTTATCGTAATCTATGGGGACGTATTCCCAATCCCACCGCCGCTTAAAGGCGCTGTCCATCGGAAACAGCGATTGGTCGGAGGTGTTCATGGTGGCGTAGATGAAGAGATTGGGTGGAAGTTTAATCTCGCTCTTCAATCCCTTCAATTCCAAATGTTTTGCCAAATCCGCCTCGGCATCTATTTCGTATTCGGAGTAGCCCGCGTCATTACGGTCTAAGCACTGAAACAGATCTCCGAAGATTTGGGCGCAATTGCCCCGATTGATCTCTTCAATAATGAGCAGATACCGCTTGCCGGGGTTTTGGCAAGCATTTACGTACACATTTGTAAAGGTTTGAGGCGCGTACCGATACGTAATTTCCTCCTTACCGTTTTCTTCATTTTTGACTACCACCGGTTTATACCCACCCACAAACGACTGATAATCAATATCTGGATGAAACGTAGTACGAACCACTTCAAATCCGTAGTCTTCAATCAGTTTATTTACTTTGGTGGACTTGCCAGTACCTGGCGGGCCGTAGAAGATTTTTTGGAGAGGGAAATCAGTCAAGAAATCAAAGAATATCTGTTCTGTTATAAAAGGATGTTTTTTATCTAACGTGTCTGTAAATACAATTTGATAAGCTTCTTTACATCCGATTTTTAAAGTATTCATTATTTGATTTATTGAAGATGTCAGTTCTTGTGATTTGCTCTGTAGTTGTTTAAGAGAATTGAAAACATCTATTGTTTCTGTATCTGGGCTTTTAAGTAAAAAATCTATCAATGGAGATTTGTTACCTGCATATATTTGATTAAGCTCATATTGGGCAATTAAACTTAGAGTGCTTCCAAACAGTATGGATGCTTGGGAGTAGAGTCCCCTGCTTCTATTTTCGCTTCCAATCCAAAATAGTGAATGTTTTCTTGGAGTGATATTTGACAGGGAAACTTGTTTTTCTATGAGTAGTATAAACTGCTTATAATCAACTTTGTAAAATGGCGTGAAAGTGTACCCGTGGGCAAATGGGAAATTTGGCAGATCTTGTCATTGCCATTGACTCGGGCCATTATGGCCGGGTGGAAGATGCTCACATGACGATCTGCCATTTGATCTGTTATGCTTTTATGGAAGAAGTCAGCTTGAGTTTGCCTTCCTAATGGATCATCGTCCTGATTTCTGTACTTATCATGCATCAACCTTCCGTTAAACGTTTGCTTAGTGTACCCGTTCTAGTAGCTGCCTTAGGCTATTTTGTCGATATATATGACCTACTCTTATTTGGCATCGTTCGTATCCCGAGTTTACGCGACTTAAATGGATGCCCAGGTTTCTTCAGTTGGCGCTTCCATTCTCAACTGGCAGATGACAGGTTTGCTATTCGGCGGCATTCTCTGGGGTATGCTTGGCGACAAAAAGGGGCGATTATCCGTCTTATTTGGTTCAATACTTACCTACTCGCTGGCCAACATCAGCTGTGGTTTGGTTGAAGAGGTGGGTACTTACAAATTGCTACGCTTTATAGCCGGTGTGGGCTTAGCTGGCGAATTAGGCGCCGGAATTACGCTAGTGTCTGAAATCCTGCCAAAACAGCTTAGAGCGCTGGGTACATCATTGGTAGCTGGTATTGGATTACTGGGGGCTGTTGTCGCCTACTTTACAGCCGAATACGTAACCTGGCGTACCGCTTATTTCGTTGGAGGAGGCCTGGGTGTAAGCCTGCTAGTGATGCGGGTTGGCGTCTTTGAATCCAATACCTTTCAGCAGTTACAACAACAGAAACATGTGAAACGGGGAAGTTTTATTTCCCTATTTACCAATATGGACCGGTTGGGTCGGTATTTGGCGTGCATTGGGATTGGCTTTCCTACCTGGTTTGTGATCGGTATCCTAACCACCTTCAGCAATGAGTTTGGTCAGGCCAAGGGTATCGTAGGCGAGATTCAACCAGGCTTAGCCATTATGTGGTGCTACGTCGGGTTAGCCTTGGGGGACTTTGCCAGTGGGTTGATCAGTCACCAGCTACGATCTCGCAGGAAAGCCGTCCTGTTGTTGATGCTCGTAGCCTTGGTCGGGTGTATCCTATATTTATTTATCCCTGTTCAATACGCCCGTAGTTTTTATGGCCTATGCCTGATGATGGGCGTCGGCATAGGGTATTGGGCACTGTTTGTGACTATTGCGGCTGAGCAGTTCGGTACCAACCTGCGGGCAACAGTCACCACGACCGTTCCGAATATGGTACGGGGAAGTGTCGTAGGTATGACGGCTTTGTATGGCGCACTAAAGTTGCCCTATGGTATCCTTCAGGCCGGGGCTTGGGTTGGTCTCCTATGTTTTATAGTTGGTTTTACATCGATTCTGGTTATTTCAGAAAGTCATAACCGGGAACTGGATTTCTTGGAAAAGTAACGAATCACTTAAACAATAAACGGACGAAACAATGAATTTTTTTCTTACTTTATTAACCCTCCTGACGGGTGTATGGTCAACTAGACTTCCCGTCGAAACGCCACCTCCCAAACCTTTATACACCTTTCCCATCGGTATTCAGGCCTATACCTACCGCCACAGTATGGCTAGAGATGTTGCAGCCACGCTGGATACGATTCAAGCTTTAGGGGTAACCGAGATGGAAGGAGAGATCCCTGCCGGTCTAACCGCTGATATGTATAAGTCGATGCTGGCTCAACGCCATATTCGACTGGTATCAACCGGGACCAGTTATACGCAACTCATTAATGAGCCTCAATCGGTGATTCAACAGGCGAAAGCGTTGGGCGTTTCATTTGTGATGGTACCCGTTATACCTCACCCAAAAGGACAGTTCACCTTGGAAATTGCCCAAAAAGCTGCGATCGATTTCAATCGAGCGGGTAAGGCATTAAAAGAGGCCGGGCTCACCCTGTGTTATCACAATCATGGATTTGAGTTTCAGCCATTTGAACGAGGTACTTTGTTTGACTATCTCCTGCAGCATACCGATCCAGACTATGTTTCGTTTGAGATGGATCTTCTCTGGACGGTGCATCCTGGTCAGGACCCAGTGACCTTACTCCACCGGTATGGTAACCGGTTCAAGTTGATTCATTTGAAAGATTTGCGTCAGGGCGTAATCGGAAACTTGAGCGGCAGTACAGAGCTAACCAATGATGTAGCACTGGGGACGGGTCAGGTCAACTTGGTTGAAGTACTACGGGCCGCCAAAAAAGCGGGTGTGCAACATTATTTCATTGAAGACGAAAGCCCCATCTATTCTAAACAAGTTCCCAAAAGCATTGTCTATTTAAAAAGCCTAAAAGAATAAAGTTCAGATGGCTTGCGAACTGAACCATTTGAATGAAGAATCCGATGAATAGACGTACAGCGGTTAAAGCGCTTATCATAGCCAGTAATGGGTTGATTGAATGGCCTCAATGGGCTAATGTCAGGCTAATTCAAACCATTCGAAAGCCTCAATCTTACCTATCGCTGGGGCAGCGTGAAATCTTGGCCAATATGGCTGAAACTATTATTCCGACAACCGAGACGGGTAAGCCTATTATCGCAGTTATCACAATCAAGTGATTCAATTCATAAAGAATTTGGCTCAACCCTGAAAATAGACTGATGCCCCGAAATGCGTATTTTTGTATTCAAAAACAAAGCTATGCAAATACGCTCTCAATATGATGAGTTTGCCCGAACCTCCCGATGGAATTTTAACCATGAGCGATCGTATTGCGTTTTCAACGATGTATGCACTCAAACAAAAAGGAGTAAAAATACCTGAGGATGTGGCCTTGGTAAGTTTCAACAACGAACCCACCTGTATTTATCTTTCGCCATCGTTAACCAGTGTCAATCAGGCAATTCAGGAAATGGGAGCGCAGGCTGTAAGGTTGCTTATTAAACAATTAGAATCAGAACATGATACACCTGAGACAGTTATCCTAAATACGCAGTTGATGGTGCGTGAGTCTTCGATGCTGTCGAAGAAAAAAGTGGGATGAAATGTCCAATTTTTTATTTTATTTTGAATGGGTAATTAGAACCGACTGAATTACTTTATAAATAATACGACTAACCGAGAACAATTCACAGTTAACGATACAAAAAATGCAACGACGTTCCGCATTAAAGAACCTCACGATGGCCTTTGGTGGGCTGTTAAGTCTCCCAGGCTGGACCTCAGGCTGGACTCCCGAATCCATTGGCTACTTTTCGAACCTGTCTCTCAGTGAAGAAGACACGTTGGCTGAAATCGTAGAAACGATTATTCCTGAAACATCCACTCCTGGGGCAAAATCGCTCAAAGTACATCAGTTTGCCATGCGCATGATCAATGATTGCTACGGAGAAACCGCTCAAAAAGGACTGAAACAAGGCTTGGCAATTACCGACGATGCAGCCAAACAGGCCTACGGAAAAACATTCACAGCCATAGAACCCAAACAACGGCTGGATGTCCTTAAAAAGATGGCAGCATCTACCGAACCTTCGACCAAACAGTTCGTGAATATGATCAAAGGACTGACGATTCAAGGGTACCAAAATTCTGAATACGTGATGGTCAACATTCAGAAATACAACATGGCACCGGGCTTTTATCACGGATGTGTACCCATTGCAAAAGCGCCGATAAAAGCGGAGAAAAAAACAGATCGGTAAAAAAGTATTAGCGGTAACTCCTTACTCAATACTTACTACTCAATACTAACATTATGTCTTATTTAAATATAGATTCCATCAAAGACCGCACGTTCGACGCCATCGTAATCGGCTCGGGCATTAGTGGTGGCTGGGCAGCTAAAGAACTGACCGGCAAAGGATTGCGCACACTCGTACTCGAACGCGGGCGTGATGTAAAACACGTCACTGATTATCCAACCACCATGAAAAATCCGTGGGAGTTTGACCACTTGGGACAAATGCCCAAAGCTGTCAAAGAT
Organism: Runella sp.; assembly: GCF_027484545.1. Lineage (GTDB taxonomy): Bacteria > Bacteroidota > Bacteroidia > Cytophagales > Spirosomataceae > Runella. The sequence continues at coordinate 30,544 of NZ_JAIXST010000249.1, forward strand.
GCCAATCCTATTGTTAGTAAATGTTATGCATTCAACGAAGATGCAGCGCATTTTTTCGTAAAAGACGCCGAGCATCCTTACGTTCAGGAAAAACCGTTTGACTGGATTCGGGGCTATCAGGTAGGCGGAAAATCGCTGCTGTGGGCGCGTCAGACGCAACGTTGGTCAAAATATGATTTTGAAGGCCCCGCCCGCGATGGTTTTGCGGTAGAGTGGCCCATCAGTTATGACGAAATTGCACCTTGGTACAGTTACGTAGAAAAATTTGCGGGAATCTCAGGAAACAAAGACGGATTACCGCAACTGCCCGACGGAGAATTTTTGCCGCCACATGAGCAATCGTGCGTGGAAAAATACTTCAGTCAGCAAATGGCAAAGCACTACAACGGTGCCCGTCCTATTATTATCGGTCGGTGTGCGCACTTGACCAAGCCCAACCAAATTCACTACGACCAAGGACGCGCGCAGTGCCAAAACCGTGCATTGTGTCAACGCGGCTGTCCTTATGGCGGCTATTTCAGCAGCAATGCCTCCACCATCCCTTGGGCGCAGCGCAGCGGCAAAATGACTTTGAAGCCCGATTCAGTGGTTCATTCCATTATTTTTGATGACAAATTGAACAAAGCGACGGGCGTACGGGTCATTGATGCCAAAACCAAAGAAGCGACCGAATACTACGCAAAGATTATTTTTGTGAACGCAGCCGCGTTGAATACCAACCTGATTCTGCTGAATTCAAAATCCAACCGTTTCCAAAACGGACTGGGCAACGACAGCGGCGTATTGGGTAAATACGTAGCTTTCCACAACTACCGCACGAGTATTTCGGGTGAGTATGACGGCTATTTGGATACGACCACCGAAGGTATCCGCCCCAACAGCAGTTACATTCCCCGTTTCCGTAACGTATTCAAACAGGAAACCGACTTTTTACGTGGCTACGCGGCAGGTTTCGGTGCTGACCGTGTGACCTACAACGACCGCTCGGGCATGGGCGACGAGTTGAAAAACGGCCTGACCCAAAAGAAATACGGCAATTGGCGGGTGGGCTCGCACATCATGGGCGAAACCATTCCAAAAGAAAGCAATTACGTGGCGCTTGATTCCCAATTGACTGACCCTTGGGGAATTCCACAGTTGAAAATTTCGGTCAGCTACGACGAGAACGACGAGAAAATGGTCAAAGATTTTCACGACCAATTGACGGAGATGTTTACCAAAGCAGGGTTTACCAACATCAAAACCCATGACGTAACCAACAAAGCTCCGGGGCTTGATATTCACGAAATGGGTGGCTGTCGCATGGGCAAAGACCCTAAAACATCGATGCTGAATAATTTCAATCAACTTCACGCCTGTAAAAACGTGTTTGTGACCGATGGTGCCTGCATGACTTCAACCTCCACGCAAAATCCGTCATTGACATACATGGCACTCACTGCCCGCGCGACTGACTACGCTGTGAAGCAATTGAAGGCGAAGAATTTGTAACGTATAGCGTTGGTCGAACAACCAACTAACAGTTAATCAATTATGAGTAAGGAACGGGGCTGAATCCCGTTCCTTTTTTTTGTATTTTCAACTAATTGTTAGGGTGATTGCATCAAGTGTTAAGTTGGTTTAACAGGGTTTTAAGGTAAGCATCGTCGCGAGCGGCTTTCTTTCGCTTACGAGCCAAACTCATTTCAGTCGGCTCTCGCTTTAAGAGAGCTAAACTCAATTTGCGAACTGTTGTCAGGTTGCGCGGAGCAAAGTCCTTCCGAACCCGGCAGGCATCCTCATCAAAAGTCACGTCCAGGTGCCAATGTAATTGATTCTCAATGCTCCAGTGATGGCGAATGTATTGACCCATATGAGCCGCAGTACAGCCCGATAAAGAACTGATATAGAACCGTTTATTTGCCTCAACTTTGTCCTTTATCCACCGTGTGGCCTCCACACAAACTACGCTTTTTAAGCCTGCCCAATCCTTAGCGACATCCAACATAGACAACTCATCACTCACCCAGACCACCCGCTTCTCACCCCGACCATGACCTAAATCGCGGCTCACATGATTCGGTAAGCTAGGTCTTACTCGCTCAAAATGAGCGACTACCTGCTCATACAATCCATCCTGATTGGCTTTCAGCCCGATTACATAATCGGCTTTTTTATCCTCCACAATCAACTTGGTGATGGTTTTCTGACACCCAATGGCATCTATGGTCACGACACTACCACTGATATTCAATGGGTTAATTACTTCTGGTATGGCTTTAATCTCGTTGGTCTTCTGGGCAATCTGTCTTTGTGCTAAGCACATCCGTGCGCCTTCAGCCCACACACTCACGATCTGGACATTCGCTTGTTTGCTGGGTTTGCTCCGCGTTCCCCGAAGCTGTTTTCCATCCACAATCAGGTGTTTGCCCGCTAACAAACCCACAATATTTTTTCCCCACTGAAACAAAACAGCGTCGAGTTGGTCGGGGTCAATAAGTCGGAAGACTCGATTTAGCGTGTCGTGCGAAGGAATACCGCAAGGCAGTTCCAAAAATTCTTTCAGAAGTGGATATTTATCGACTGCATAGTCATGGACTTCTTCAAAGCCTTCACAATCAGCTAAATATCCACACAAAACAATCATGACAATGTCCGATAGGACGTGATAACAGCTTCCGTCCCGGCGAGGGTCGTCCAACTCAAAGAAAAATTCAGCTACATTCATTTCCCAAAGGTCGGGCTAACTTACCACTTCATGCAATTGCCCTAAGCAATTAGACAAGGCGGTTGAAACCCATTCCCAAAATGTGAAAGCGATTCAGGCCGAATTAGAAAAAGAATTGAATACCTCTATGAGTTCCGATACGGTCAAACGCTTTTTAAAAAAAAATAATTTTCATGGCGACGCATCCGTCGCTGTACGCATCAAGGCCAAAACAAAGTAGAGTATGCCGACAAATATGAACGCTGGAAACTGTTACTAACATTGTGGTTATTAGGCTATATAGAGCGGT
>NZ_JAIXST010000244.1 GCF_027484545.1 Runella sp.
CCATTCCGGATGGTTTTCCTTAAATTTGTTCAATAAGTGAGCGTACATTTTGCGTTGTTTTGGTTGCACAACAACAACACTTCTTTTACCTCACTTATTCATTGTGTACCGTATTATAGATGAAGATAATAAGTTTTTACTTATAAGCTCGGTCCTAAAATCGGGGTACATTATAGTAAAAAGAAAATCACGTCGGTCAATACATTGGGGTGATTGATAGACATCGCTTCTGAATTGGTTTTTCATTTACGGTATCCCCAAACCGAATCCATTTGTTTCTTCAACAAGTAGAAGTTGACCGAATCATCCAAAGGCTATCATTCGGATACTTTTTCCCTAACCCAAGTCAGATACAATTTTTCTTTTATCGGATAATCATGGGCTCAAACCTATTTAGCCGATTTTGTTATAACTTTACTCAAAAAGTAATGTTCAGGCAATCGCACTGACTTTTCTAAAATTAATGACGACTAAGCTATCTCTTATTATGAAGCATCAACTCCTGATATTCCTCTTTTTAATCGGTACATTGGTGATCCAAGCGCAGGATAAGGGCCCGCTTGAAAATGTAGTAATCACCTCCCAAAAGGAAAAAACCCGGGTGTATACCAATGAAAACGGAGACTTGCAGGTAAACGTCTCCCCCAAAAATGTCGTTAAATTTAAAGCCGCCGGATGGGTTCGGTACAGTGACTTTGGCGCCCGAGGTGATGGCAAAGCCGATGATATAGATGCTATTGCTGCCACCCATGCATTTGCCAACCTGCATGGCCTTTTGGTGAAAGCCGACGAGGGAGTCACCTACTACATTGGAGGCAAAGAGCGTACTGCGGTCATCCAGACTGACACTGATTTCGGCACGGCATCCTTCATTATTGACGATTCCGATGTACAAAATCGGAATGCTTCTGTGTTCACGGTAAGTTCAGACCTCAAGTCGTTTAAACTGGAATCAATAGTTTCCTTGAAGAGGAATCAGAAGAAAATCGACGTGCCTTTGCCCGGACCCTGTTTAATCACAGTTACGAATGCTAACGTGAAGCAATACATCCGATTTGGTCTCAATCAAAACAATGGGTCTTCGCAGACCGATATCTTTGTCGTTGACAAAAACGGAAATGTAGATATGAATGCCCCAATCATCTGGGATTTTGACCAAATCACAGACATCACCGCTCTGCCCATAGATCAGACTCCAATGAAAATCACCGGAGGCCGTTTTACCACTATTGCCAATAAAGCCGAATCAAAGTATACCTATTATAACCGAAACATTGCCATCAGACGGTCCAATGTGCTTATAGAAGGACTCCAACATCACATCAAGGGAGAGGAAGACCACGGTGCACCTTACGGAGGCTTCATCAATATCGGTGAGTGCTCGTACGTAACCGTAAAAAATACCATCCTAACTGGACACCGGACTTACAGCACCATTGGCGCGGCAGGTAAGCCTGTTACCATGGGTACTTACGACCTTTCTGTCAACCGTGCGCTTAATGTATCCTTTGTGAATTGCAGCCAGACCAATGATATAAATGACAATACCTACTGGGGCATTCTGGGCTCCAATTTCTGTAAAAATCTTCTTTATGATCATTGTACCCTTTCTCGGTTTGATGCTCATCAAGGCGTTGCCAATGCCACCATCCGTAACTCGACCTTGGGACACATGGGCATCAATGCCATTGGCAGCGGGGTCTTACTGGTGGAAAATTCCACGATTCGCGGCAGGAGCATTGTGAACCTGCGCCCCGACTACGGGAGTACTTGGCAGGGAGAGCTGATTATCCGTAACTGTGTTTTTGTGCCAGCAGACGGAAAACCAATCAGCGCGGCCCTGATAAGCGGTTCCTATTCCAGTCAACATGATTTCGGCTACACTTGCTATATGCCCGAACGAATCACCATTGAAAATCTTCGTATCGACGACTCCCGACATCCTGAAAATTATCAGGGGCCTGCCATTTTCTCAAATTTTAATCCGGAAATGACGGACAATTCCTACCGCGAAAAATTTCCCTATTTCGTAACGAAAGAGGTCATTCTCAAGAATATAACAACCGGCAGTGGAAAAACACTGAGAATCAGCGATAATTCGTTCATGTTTCGGGATGTAAAGGTTAATGCTGGTCAATGATGTTTAAGAGTCAAAATAAAAGCACCGAAATAATACCACTTCCCTATCTGCCCAAAAAGCGATAGAACATGAGTGAAAAGGCAAGGGGGCTAGGCGCAAAAATGCAACTCAGCAAGAGGATTAATAATTCTCGAATCATCAAAAAACAACTTTCATTACTAAAACCCATTTACAATGAAACCTTTCTACTTGCTTTTTAGTCTTTTAATTGGGCAAAACACGTTTGCTCAAAATCCATTTGTCAAGGATGCTCTCAGCAAGTGGAAAAGCATGAAAAGCTATACACTTGCCGTAGCAGAAGCCATGCCCGAAGAAAAGTATGCTTACAAGCCCACTCCCGAAGAAATGACGTTTGGTTTCCAATTTGTCCACATGGCTGGTAAAATGTATTTTCTTTCGGCCAAACTCATCAGAGGTATTGACACTCCCATTGACATAAATGCTCTGTTAGCCAAAGCCACAGAAGGGAAAATGTCAAAAAAAGAAATTGTTGAGTTGCTATCCAACGCTTTCGACTACGCCGAAGCAACTATTGCCCAAATGACCGACAAAACGTTGGAAGAAGAATTGGATTATTGGGGAGGTCATTCGACCAAACGAAAAATTGTCTTTTTGCTCAATGACCACCAAACCCACCACCGTGGCCAATTGATTGTCTATCTGAGGTTAAACGGTATCAAGCCACCTACTTATATTGGCTGGTAGTGAGTTTTTATTTATACTTCTCAAACCTCTATACTTGTGAATGCAGCCATTGATTTAGGAAATACATTTGCCAAAATTGGCTATTTTGAAAAGGAAACACTCATCGAAGCCCGCTATAAAATTCCGTTGGAAGAATTAGCGGAAGTATTGACTCAGCAATTGCCGGAGCAAGCGATTTTGTCGTCTACGAGTCAGGATACGCAGCCTTATGCCGATTTGCTGCAAAAGTCAGGAGTCCGCGTTGTTCAGCTTTCGCCGTCACTTCCCCTGCCGATTGGTAAAGAATATGATACTCCTCAAACCCTCGGGGCTGACCGTTTGGCGGCGGCGGCAGGAGCAAAATCGCTGTTTCCCGAAGCCAATTGCCTGGTCATTGACATGGGTACGTGTGTTACCTACGATTGGGTAAGTGCCGATGCGATTTTTCAGGGCGGAATAATTTCTCCGGGGCTTCGTATGCGATTTCAAGCCATGCACGCGTTTACTAAAAGGTTACCCTTGATTGATGTTGAGACGCAATATATTCGGTCCGCCGATGCGGTGTCTTTACCTCTGATTGGGAAAAGCACCCGAGCTGCCATGCAGAGCGGAGCATTCAATGGTTTGCTGGCAGAAATGGATGGTTTTATTGAGCGCTATAAGCGAGAAGGGGGTGAATGTCAGGTGCTTTTATGCGGGGGCGATGCCCCTTTGTTTGAAAATAGCCTCAAAAATTGCATCTTTGCGGCACCAAATCTGGTTTTGGTAGGTCTGAATCGAATTTTACAATATAATGTTAATTTACAAAATGCGTAAGCTTTTCTGGTGGAGTTGGGTAGTCGTTCTGTTTTTTCTTCAAACAAAAATTTTCGCCCAGGGATTAGGCAACTCTCCTTATTCGGCCATTGGACTTGGTGAATTGTTAAGTTCCGCGTATTCGCCAAACAATGGAATGGGAGATGCAGGGGTGAGCAGTGCCAACCCACTTTATATAAACGCATTGAATCCGGCATTGTTGGCCCGCAACCGTTATACCATGTTTGACGTGGGGGTTATCGGTCAATACAAAGGATTACAGGATTCCAAACAAAATCAGCGTGATTTCGGTGGTAACTTAGGATATTTGGCATTGTCGTTTCCGGTAGCACCCAAGTGGTCGACTGGGATTAGCCTTAAACCTTACAGTTTTGTCAATTATCAACAAAACTCTTACAGTCGTATCGGGACTTCTATTTACGAAGCCCAATATGTGTACAGTGGTAAAGGCGGTTTGAACCAAATCAATTTTACCAATGGATTTCAAGTAACAAAAAGCCTGAGTTTAGGTGTTGACCTTGCCTATTTATTCGGCAACTTCAACCGAAGCGTAACCTCACAATTACGCATTGGTGATGGCCGCGATTACATTGTCAGTCGCGATGACCGCTTGAATTTGGGCGGAGTCAAATTGAAGGCGGGAGCAGCTTGGAAGCAAAAATTGAAAGGGGATCATTACCTTAATTTTGGCGCTACCTACAATTTACCGACTTCGTTGTCTACCACACGAAATACCACTGTCGAAGTATTGAACAGTGCCGGTTCGCCCGTGACCAACCCGGATACAGTCACACAAACAAATTTGCACGTAAAACTTCCTGCCACCTGGCGAATAGGAATGAGTTATGAGTTCCAATACCGACTGATGATATCGGCTGATTATGAACGTCAAAACTGGTCAGAGTACGTAGGGGTTTCAAATACTAATGAAAACATGCGGAATAGTCAGAGTTACCATTTTGGATTGGAATACATGCCTAAATACAACTCCACTAAATACCGGGATTTGGTGCTGTATCGAGCAGGATTTACCTACAAACAAACTCCTTTGGTGATTGGCACGAAGCCCGTAGATGACATAAGTGTGTCGTTGGGTATGTCGCTTCCCGTGGGGCGTGGTCTTGTTAATCTAATCAATTTCTCTTTCATTGCGGGTCAACGGGGAAGTGTTTCATCCCAAACTTTTCGTGAGCGATACGGAAGAGTGGTGGTCGGATTTTCTCTGAAAGACGAATGGTTCAGGAAGTTTAAAGTGGATTAGTAGAGTTGAATCAAATGTATTTGTTTGTTAAAAAAGATTAAAAACGGAATACAAGGGCTTTATTATCAGCATATTTGTATGCAAGCATACGATTAACTGCTAAGAAAAATGAAAAAAAATCCCTTAAAAAAACAATTGTTTTTGGAAAAGATTCTAAAACCCCTTAATTTTACAACCAAGATGTTAAGGTGGGTTAATACAACATCTGCAAAGATGCAAATGGGAGATAAATTTTTATCTCCTATTTGTTTTTTACTCCTCTCCCTTTTTTTTGTTGCCTGTCAGGAAGAAAAGAGCAATCAAAAATTTATTCCCTACAAAGGTCCCTTAGAAGAAGCTGAAAACATTGAAGTGCTCTACAGCGAGTCCGGAATGCTGAAAGTACGCATGAAAACGGCCAAACAAATCAAGTTGGGCTCCGAAGATAAAGTCTTTCCAAAGACCGTTTTTGTTGATTTTTTCGCTCCAACAGGGCAAGTTACCACAACCCTGCAATCGGATTCCGGGCGGTATGAATACCATACGGGGCTTTATAAAGTGAAGGGGAATGTGAAGGTGATTAATACCGCTAAACAGGAGCGCCTGCTTACGGATGAGTTGACTTGGAATCCACAAACCCAAAAGGTGTATACCGATAAACGTGTAGTAGTGGAAAATCAAGTGACGGGCGAGCGTCTCAACGGATTGGGATTAGATGCCAATCAGGACTTTACTCAATATAGCATTCGCAAACCTACGGGCTTTTTCAATGCCCCTGCGGGAATGACTCCCAACTGAGTTTTTTACGTTATTATCACTATCTAAAGATTTATTTTAAAATAATCATAAAATAGGCAAGGGTAAACGGGGGTGAAAACACTCTTAGTAATTAAACGTCTGTTATCGCACGACTATTTACCCTATGCCCTTTATGGATGCCAATGAGTTAAATTACCTCCAACCGGAAGAGAACCATCGTTTAGGTCCTAAATTGGAGGACGGTACTCCCGGCATTATTGATGCGGAGCTCTTTATAAAACGTGCCTTTGAGACAAATAACGAAAAGGGATATGAATTGCTTTTTAAGCGATACTATCAGCCCCTTTGCAGTCATGCAGTCCGTTTTGTTTACTCGAAGGAGGTGGCAGAAGACTTGGTAATGGAAGTCTTCAGTCAATTTTGGCAAAAGCAACTGCACCAAATCGTTACTACTTCCTACCGCGCTTATTTGTTTACCACCGTTCGCCATGCGGCCTATGCCTATCTCCGCACAGAATTCAGCCGTGAAAAGCCGACAGAATTTCCTGCGGATACTGATTCGGTGAACGCCCCGGTAACCCCTCAACAATTGCTTCAGTTTGATGAATTGTACATAAGAATTGAAGAAATCATTCGTTCCACATCCCCTCAAAGTCAAAAAGTGTTTGTAATGAGCCGGTTTGAAGGAAAAAAGAATGCAGCTATTGCCGAGGAGCTGCATCTTTCAACCAAAACGGTTGAAGGACACATTACAAAAGTTCTTTCCCTGTTGCGACAGTCATTGCGTAATTATGGGCTGGTTACCACGGTATTAGTCAGCACATTTTTGAGTCAGGGACAAGGATTTTGCGCTATTTTTTCTCTTTTCTTAACAGCAATCTATCCACACTTATGAGCCGGAACATATACAAACAAATGCTGCAATCGCTGTTTGAGGGGCGAGCGACGCCTTTACAAAAAACGTTGATTGCCGATTGGTTGTCCGACCCAAATCATCAGGAACTTTATTTTCAATGGCTGGAAGAATGGGAACGGCAAAACCCACAATTGATTGTGGATGCGGATGTAGCTTACCTGCGTTTACCGAGTCAGAACGATTCAGAGGAGGTAGCAGTCATTCCAGTACATCCCTTGCCAAACCGATTGAATTTCTTTTGGGGATTAGTAGCTTCGTTACTTTTATTGATGACCACTGCATACCTCCTGCGTGATTCTATCCTGTATTTACACTACAAGACTACGAATGGAGAGTTGAGCACCATACATTTATCGGATGGAAGCCGAGTCATTCTAAACGCCAACTCTACTTTAAAAGTACCCAGATTTGGCTATTTTCAGAATGCCCGCGAAGTGTTTTTGACGGGAGAGGCTGAATTTTCGGTTCAGCATTTGCCTGACCATCGTCGGTTTATCGTTCGTACTCCTGATCAGTTGGAAGTATTGGTGTTGGGTACTGAGTTTATGGTTTATAGCCGAGCACGAGGCAGTAAAGTCGTGCTGAACAAAGGAAAAGTGCAGCTTCGTTCTCTCAAAAATCAGGAAATTAAACCCTTGGTCATTACATCCGGTGATGTAGTAACGATTTCCACTCAGGGACGTCTTACGTTGAGGCATAACCAACTTACTGCGATTTATGCCGGTTGGAAAGAACATCGTTTCACGTTTGAAAATACATCGGTTTCAGAAATAGCGTATCAATTGACCGAGCAATTTGGCGTACACATCGTCATTGGTGATTCTTTACTCGCCAAACGAACATTGGGCGGTACTTTCAAAGCCACTACGGCCGAAGACCTGCTTCAAGTGATGGCCGAAATGCTGGATGTGAAAATTACCCGAAGTGCTCCTTCCGAAAACAATCCACTAACCTATACTTTAACGTATTCAAATTAGATTTTAAAACCCCTTTATTGATTATGAATCGATCTATACGCATTCCTGTTCTGCTACTGAGCATCGTTGCGTGGCTACTCACTGCGCCACGACTTTCGGCCCAATTGCTGGCATTTAATCAACAGTCAGCCCCCAATTTGGATGTGCCCATGCAATCCAATAAAGTTTCTTTGCGAGATGCGCTGCTTCAATTTAAAAAACAGCAGGGCATTGATATTTTGTTTGAAGAAAAATTGCTCGAAGGTATTACCGTAACCGCCAGCCAGCTCAAAACTGCCAATAACGTGGAACGGAGTTTGACGCCTGTGTTGAAACCCTACGGGCTGCGCCTGAAAAAGGTAAGTAAAGATACTTTCGTGATTGTTGCCGCAAAGGAAACTCCGAAAGTTACGTCGGTGGAAACTACATCTCCCGTTTTGCCTACGGCCGCAATGGTCAATCGCCCAAACGATCTTACGGCGCACCTTTCAAGAGCAAGCACGTTGGCCACCATCAATGAAGCTCTTGATAAGACTATTTCTGGGACCGTCACAAGTGAGTCTGGCGAGCGTTTGCCAGGGGTAAACGTGGTTATTAAAGGCACACAGCGCGGTACAGCTACTGACCAAAACGGCAGCTTTCGCATAGAGGTCTCTAATGAAAACAGCGTATTGATTTTCAGCTTTATCGGTTATGTAAAGCAGGAGGTCATTGTGGGAAACCGCACCGCCGTCAATATTTCATTGAAGCAGGATGATTTGGCTTTGAATGAGGTAGTTGTGGTGGGGTATGGTGAACAGAAAAAGAGCGATTTGACTGGTGCAGTAGCTTCTGTGCAATCAAAAGATATCATCAGAGCAAACCCTACGCTTGCGGCAAAAGCAATCCAAGGGCAGGTAGCAGGGGCAACGGTCACTAAATCTGATAACCGTCCGGGGAGTGGTTATAACATTACGATTCGCGGCGAAAATACAATCAATAACTCAACGGCTCCTTTGGTCGTGATTGATGGGTTGATGGGGGGAGATATCAACAACCTTAACCCCAATGATATTCAGTCGATGGACGTTTTGAAAGATGCGTCGTCAACGGCTATTTATGGAGCGAGAGGAGCGAACGGGGTGATTATCATTACCACTAAAAAGGGAATCTCAGGTAAACCTCGCGTGAGTTACGATGCGTACGTGGGTGTAAAAACGCCCGCACACGTTCCGAAATTGATGAGCAGCGAGCAGTTTTACAAAGCCACTTATACGGATAGAATCCTGGAAGGCTCAACGGGTAGCACGTTTACCGCGGCTGAATTGGACAATATCAAAAATAACAGAACGACGGATTGGGTAGATTTAATTACCAAACCGGGGATTCAGACAAGCCAAAATATAAGCGTTTCGGGCGGTACTGAAAAAACAACCTATCGGTTTTCGGGCGGTTTTTTGAATGAGGATGGCAACGTATTGAGTACCAATTACAAACGATATAACATGAATGCCGGCCTTGACAGTAAATTGGGCGAGCATTTCAAGGTTGGATTTACTTCGTATGTGACGTACTCCAACCAAAATTTGGGTTCACAGGAATCATTGAGAGGCGCGTATCGGGCAAGACCCACGGGAGTAGCCTACTATGCAGATTTGGCTAACCCCTCTGAAAATCAGGATTTGAACGTCAATGGGATTGCCTTCTGGATGGGAATAAACGACAAGCAGGTACCCAATCCATTGCTTGATGTGGACCCTAAACAATCTAAATTACAAACCACTACGGCCAACATCATGGGCAATGCCTACGTTGAATACTCACCCATCAAAGGGTTGAGCATTCGTTCGTCACTTTCGGCTACGTATGGTTCTACTCGGGTAGGCGATTTTAGAGGTATGTGGACTAAAGCGCAGATTGGTGCCAAACCAAGAACTCAATTTGATAACCGTACGATAGGAAGTTATACCCTCGATAACATCATTAACTACAATATTGATTTAGGAAAGCATAAAATCAATTTGACAGGTTTGCAAAGTGCGTTCTATCAGCGTAATGAAGCCTATACAGTAGCCGCCAAAGACCTGCCTTTTGATTCGTATTGGTATGCCTTGAATACCGGTACCATTACAAGTTTTGGAAGTTCATTGGTAGAGCGTTCGCTATCCTCTTTTATGGGAAGAGCCAACTATACATTTAACGACAAATATTTATTGACCGTAACGGGCCGTTCCGACGGAGCCTCTCAATTGGCAGACGGTAACAAATGGGCGTTTTTCCCATCGTTAGCTTTGGCGTGGCGATTGGGTGATGAGTCATTTATAAGAAACATAAAAGCCATCTCAAATCTTAAATTGAGAGCAAGTTATGGGGAAGTGGGCAACTCAACGGTCAATCCGTACAGTACACAGGCAGGCTTGTTGAACACTGGTTATGATTTTGACGGAACGGCCGCTTACGGTTTTGCGCCATCAAACTTGGGTAATAAAGATTTGCGTTGGGAAAGAAGTAAAGAATTTAACTTTGGTTTGGATTATGGTTTCTTAGAAAACCGCATTTCTGGAACCATTGAGTTGTATGATAGAAAAACGGTTGACTTGATTTTGAACCAGAAAATTCCAACGGCTTCTGGCTTCTCGCAAGTGACGTCAAACGTTGGTAAAATTCAGAATAAAGGAATTGAGATTTTACTGAACACTGTCAACTTTGCGACCAAAGACTTTAGCTGGAACACGACGATTACTTTCACCAAAAACAAAAACAAATTGCTTGAATTGTACGGCGACGGTCAAACCGTTGACAAGGGCAATAAACTATTTGTAGGCTATCCGATCAAAGCCAATTTTGATTACAAATTTGATGGTATCTGGCAAACAGCTGATAAAGATTTGGCGACCAAATACAAGCAGGTACCGGGCTCGGTTCGGGTAGTGGATGCTAATAATGACGGTGTGATTTCATCGACAGAAGGTATTGATGACCGCATGTACTTAGGAACCCAACTTCCCAATTTCCTAATGGGGATGACCAACCGTTTCAAATACAAAGAGTTTGATTTTTCATTCTTTACCTATTATCGCAACGGAACCCAGTATAACAACAATACGTTGTCGGGTACATTTGGTGACATGGGAACTCGCTATAACAAATTAGCTTCATTGGATTACTGGCGCAGCGACAATCCTTCCAATACCTATTATGGTGTAGTGGCAGCCAACCCTTATAGAAATGCTATCAACTACCAAACCGCGAGTTTTTTGAGAATCTCGGATATTACCTTAGGATATAGTTTGCCAAAAGGAGTAATGAACCGTATGAAACTCTACAATGCTCGGGTGTACGGACAGGTGATTAACCCTATTATTAAATCAAAATTCACAGGATTTGACCCGGAATTCAATTCAGCGATTTATCAGGATGATGTTCCATCAATGACGATTAGTTTGGGGCTGAATGTTAGTTTTTAATACCTTTAATCTGAGAAAAAATGAAATTACTTCTTAAAAAACAATATAACCTCTTGATTGCACTTGGCTTACTGCTCGTGTCAACAAGTTGCAAAGACGAATTTTTAGTTGAAACCCCCGTTTCTACCTTAACGACCGACGTTTATTACAAAACAGAAGCCGGTTTTGAAGATTTAGTACGCTCGTGTTATCCACTGTTGAGAAACATTCATCAAAACAGGGTTTTGGTGTTAAATGGAACCGATATTTTTGCCTCGCAAAGCGGTTGGAATCCTTCAGCAGTTAATGGGAAAGAAAATACACCGAGTCAGATAGACGTGTATGACGCTCGTTTTAATGCGACGCTGGCAGAACTTCAAAGCCTTTGGCAACTTTTGTACGCTGAAATAGCCAGAACAAATACAGCCATTACCCGTTCTGAAGGTATCACCACCATGGCGGCGGCATTGAAAGATACGAGAGTTTCAGAAGCGAAATTTTTGCGGGCTTTGAGCCTGTTTTACGCCGTACAGCAATGGGGCGATATTCCAATGCCTTTGAAAGAAGTAACTACGCCGAGCAAAGACTTCCCGAGAGTAGCTTCGGCAGAAGTGTATAAACAAATCATTGCTGATTTGCTGGATTGTGAAGCGAAATTGCCCGTGGCCGCTTCTAATTACGGACGTATTACTAAAGGAGCTGCCCACTTTTTGTTGTCAAGGGTTTACTTAACCAGAGGCTGGAACTTCAACAATGCCTTGGGCGGTACCGCCGCTGATTTTGATTTGGCACTTCAATATGCCGACAAAGTCATTGATACCTATCCATTGGCGACTAATTATAAAGATTTGTTCCCAACTCGTTCCAACAATCCGTTGACCCAATACACTGGCGCTCAGAATGACAAGAATGCCGAAATCGTCTTTGCGGTTCAATACAATTCGGATGTACTGACCAACAAGACCGACGCAGCTTTCAGTCCGGATCCGGCAGGTGGAAATGATTTGCACTCCAAATTCGGCCCAAGCGGGGAAGGTTTTATCGGAAGCAAAGGCAGAACAACCGACTATAATCGCTGTTTAGGTGTGCATCAGGTGACACCCGCCGGCTATCGTTTCTTTGATCCGGACAATGATACTCGTTATGCGCACAATTTTGTAAACGTTGGGTATGCGTTGGCGGCAGTAAAAGACTACAAACCCCTTCCATTGTCCAATGCCAACCTGAAAATTAACTTTGCAGTGGGCGATACTGTATTGGTTTGTCGGCCTTGGAATAAACCCGCCACTACGCTTGCGGAAAGAGGTATTGATTTAGGCGGTAAGAAAAATTACGCAGTGGTCAATACCGACGAGTACGGCGGTGGCTATCCCATTGATAACTCCGGATTGAACATTCAGCCGCCGTTGATGTGGAAATTCTGGCAGCCGGGTATTCCTTACGGAGACGCCTTTGGTACGTTTAA
This sequence comes from Runella sp., assembly GCF_027484545.1. GTDB lineage: Bacteria > Bacteroidota > Bacteroidia > Cytophagales > Spirosomataceae > Runella. The sequence goes on from NZ_JAIXST010000244.1 coordinate 12,402, forward strand.
CGAATGTATCTTCAGAGCGGCAGAAGCCTATCTGATTGCCGCAGAAGCGATTGTAAAAGGGGCAAAAAATGGTAAATTAGGCGGAGCAGAGGTTTATTACAACAAAGTGTTGGATCGCGCTTTGGGTGCTAAAAAAGGAACTGACCCTAAATGTGCAGCCGCGCCCGAAGATCAAAAATCATTGGCTACTGCCTCCTACAGAGCCACTGCTGCCAATATCACCGTCGACTTGATTTTGGACGAAAGAGCCAGAGAATTGATGGGTGAATACAGCCGATGGTTTGATTTGAAACGTACCAGCAAATTGGTGGAGCGTGTTAAAAAATACAACCCTTGGGTGAAAGGACAGTCCATTTCTGCGATTCACAATTTGAGACCTATCCCTCAGTCTGAGTTGGATTTGTCGTTCCCTAAGATGGCTCAAAATCCCGGGTATTAAAAAGTAATGCATTCCCTGAAAAAGAGAAGAAGAAGCCATTTTTCTTCTCTTTTTTTTAACTCTTTTGCGTCTTCCTCCCCAATTTTTATTCAAAAACACAATGAAATCCCTTCATTTACTTTGTGCAATTACCCTTCTTTCCTTCAACTCCTTAGCTCAATGGAAAGACCTTTTTAATGGAAAAGATTTGAACGGTTGGGTAAAGAAAAACGGCAATGCCGAATACAAAATCGTCAATAACACCATTGTAGGCGTTTCACAACTCAATACTCCCAATTCGTTTCTATGTACCGAGCAGATCTACGGTGATTTTGTGTTGGAACTGGAATTAAAAGTAGAGGCGGGGCTAAACTCAGGCATCCAAATCAGAAGCATCAGCGACCCCGCGGTCATGGCTGGAAAAGTACACGGCTATCAGGTGGAAATCGACCCGGGCGATCGGGCTTGGTCGGGTGGGATTTTCGACGAAGGACGTAACGGTTGGTTGTATCCGTTGTCCGTAAATCCCAAAGGCCAAAAGGCATTTAAGATGGGTCAATGGAATAAATACCACATCGAAGCGATTGGTAACAACATTAAAACGTGGATAAACGGCATTCCGTGTACCAATCTTTTGGATCCTCAAACCGCTCGCGGGTTTATTGCTTTGCAAGTACATCAAATCAAGAGAGAGGAGCAGGTAGGGCTGACGGTTCAATGGAAAAATATTAGAATTGCGACCGACAACTTGAAAGATGTCGTTATTAAAGGAGGCGAAGAAGCACCCGAAGTAAACTATTTAATCAATCAATTGTCTGAAAATGAAGCAAGAAAGGGCTGGCGCTTACTTTGGGATGGCAAAACCACGAATGGCTGGCGTTTGGCCAATGATGATAAATTTCCAACGGTGGGTTGGGCCATTCAGGATGGAGTGTTGAAAGTATTGGGTACGAAAAAAGATACGTTGGTAAAAAGCGGTGACATTATTACCGACAAAGAATTTTCCAACTTTGAACTCGAAATGGATTTTAAAGTAACCACCGGTGCAAACAGCGGATTGAAGTATTTTGTGGTGGAAGACCGTAAAAAAAGAGCAGGTACGGGTTTGGGTCCTGAATTTCAAATCCTTGACGATAAAGTACATCCCGATGCCAAAGAAGGCGTAGGGGGCAATCGAACTACGGGGTCGTTGTATGACTTGATTACGGCCGAAAACCTATCGGAAGGCAGTAAAGACAAACGCATGAATCCCCCGGGAAAATGGAATAAATTACGATTGGTGGTGAAAGACGGTCACGTAGAGCATTGGCTCAACAACCTCAAAATGGTGGAATACGACCGTTATTCGCAGATATTCCGCAATCTCGTGGCCAAAAGTAAATATACTACCTATCCGAATTTTGCACAGGCTCCCTCAGGACATATTCTATTGCAGGACCACGGCGACGAGGTACATTTCCGAAGTATAAAAATTAGGGAGTTTTAAGAATACGATGTCCAATGCGGCAATCAGCGATGGATTAATTGCTTGGGAAAAGAGTAGAAGAGTGATTTTTTTGCTCTTTTTCCAATACCTTTTTTGCCGTGTTCAATTTTTTAAACTACCCCTTAAAACCACTCATTTCGAATGAATAGAAGAACTTTTGTCACCACAGGGGTTAGCACACTCTGTGCCATGCCGGTATTGGGATTTCAACTTTTTGAAAAATATACTACTGCCAAACCCGCCTGGTTGTTGGAGTGGATTAAAATCTATGACCAAAATGTGCCCAATTACAAACCGCTGAAGGTTACGGATATCAACCACAGGTATGTGGGCGGTTACATGAATGACGTGGAAATTCCCAATCCTCATTCTACTGCGGGCATTATTGCGGCTTCCTGTATGCTAATGTCCTGCCCCGAATCGGCATATTATCAATCAAAAGAATTACTCAAAGAAGTGGAATCTGCGGCGTGGTGTATGCTCAAATTTCAGCATACCGACGGTACCATTGATTTATTAGATACCAATTTTCACTCGACGCCCGACACGGGTTTTATTTTGGAAAATATCGTTCCTGCGTATAAATTTTTGAAACTGGCCAACGTCAAAGGCTCGGAAACGACGCTTAAGCTGTTAAAAACGTTTCTAAAAAATGCCGGCGAAGCACTCACCGTGGGAGGAATTCATACTCCCAATCACCGTTGGGTGGTATCGGCGGCGCTGACTAAATTGAATGAATTATTTCCCGACCCCCGCTACGTCAATCGCATTGAACAGTGGTTGGCCGAACACATTGATATTGATGCCGATGGACAGTACAACGAGAAAAGTACTAACAGTTATTCGCCGATTGTCAATCGGTCGCTCATCATCATTGCCAAAGGATTGAACAAACCGGAGTTATTGGAACCGGTTCGCAAAAACCTGATGATGACGTTTTACTACGTCCATCCCAACGGAGAAGTGGTGACCGAAGCCTCCAATCGACAGGACAAAGGCACGATTGGCAACATGGCTAAGTATTATTATTGCTATCGTTACATGGCGCTGTTGGACAACAACGGCGAAATGGCCGCGATGTGCCGCCTGATTGAAAATACAAGTACCAAGAATCAATTAGCTGGGTATCTGGATTATTTTTTGGAGGACCCCAACCTTTGGAAAGAATTGCCCGCGAGCAAAGCCTTGCCAACCAACTACGCCAAGGCGTTTCCGTATTCGGGCGTAGTGCGGATTCGGCGGGAAAATTGGGACGCCACTATTTTGTCTAATAATGCGAGCTGGCTCACTTTTCACAAAGGCAATGCCATTTTACAAGCGATGCGGGTAGCGGCATCTTTCTTCGGGAAAGGGCAGTTTGACTCCGTAAAGATTGAGCAGCAGGGAAATGTATGGGTATTGCAGAAATCGCTCGAAGGGCCTTATTATCAACCGATTGCTAAAGAGCAAATCGTTGCCGACGGTGATTGGGACAAAATGCCGAGGGCGAATCGTCCGCAGAGTGAAATTCAAAAAATGGAAACCATCGTAAAAATCAGCGAAGTCAATAATGGATTGCAAATAGACATTGACATGAGCGGAACGGAAGGTGTTCCTGTCTCTTTTGAGTTGATATTTCGGGCGGGAGGTACCTTTTCGGGCGTAACCAAACATCCCAAAAAAGACAATGCCTATCTCTTAACAAGTGAATCAGGTTCGTATACGGTCAATACAGATACCATTCAATTTAGCCCCGGAAAAGCCGAACACAAAGGGAGCCAATTGAGAGGGGCGTTGCCAGCAATGGATGCCCCAACGGTTTACCTTACCGGTTTTACCCCTTTTAAACATACGATTACGTTGAAGTAATTCACCCCTCATGGTAAAAAATCCGATTTTAGTATTCTTGTTTCTTATTTGTATTGGCTTTGCTCGAACAAGTCAGGCGGATGAATTATATCAAAAACACTTTGAATACAAGACGTTAAGTCCACTTCAAAAACAAATATTCGACGAATTTATTGAAGAAGAACTTCCGAAAGGTTCAGCGTTGGTATTGGATGAAAAAGCAGGGGCCAGAAACAAAATGCGCTTGGCTTGTGCCTTGTTTTACCGAAACCAAGCGGGAGATGTTCAAAAGGCAGTACGCATCATTCAATGGATTTTTACGCTTCAAAATGTAGACGAAAAAAGTAAGAATTACGCAGTTTGGCGCGGAGACAGCAAACCTACCGAAAATTATGACCAAAATATGCGTGAATTTATTGGTACTGATTTGATTACCGTTTACCATAAATACCGCGAAAAACTGCCGAATAATGTTAAAAAAGAGTTGGAAACGTGCTTGATTCGGACGGCAAAAGGCGCTTTAATGCGAGATGTAAATCCTGATTACAACAACATTTCTATCATGAGTTCTTTTATGATGGAATACATCGGAACTGCCTTTGCCATTCCTGAACTCAAAGAAGCAGGAATTGCGAAAGCAAAAGCCATTTATACAAATTTTCAGCAATACCATACCTTATGCGAATACAATACGCCCACGTACTACGGGGTTGATTTTGTGGGACTTGCGCTCTGGCGAGAATTGTCTTTTTCAAACGAAATGAAGGAGATGAGCAAAGTGCTGGAAAAAGAGCTATGGCTGGATGTAGCTGCTTTTTACAACGCCAACCTGCAAAATATGTGCGGACCGTATTTGAGAAGTTATGGGATTGACATGAAAAAATACAATGCCATTGTTGGTACTTGGATTGCCGCCGCGGTTGATAATCCTCGGATTGCCAACTTGCCTGATAAACACGGCGTTCATGACGAATGTAATTTCATCGTTCCCATCGTGGAATTGGGCATTTCGATGCCAGTCCAAGCCCTTGCTCAATTTAATAAATTTGATTCGCCAAGATTCATTACCCGCACTACCTCCAATTATTACGAAGGCGATAGATTGAAACGAGTGACGGCTTACATTCAAAAAGACTGGATGATGGGCGGATTGTGGGGGAATAGAAAAGTGTCGCACATTTTAAAAACGGGCACCATGCACTGGAAATGTGCCAACGGTGATATCGGTTGGTTGTTTGTGCCCGGTGAGGGAAAGACAAATGTCAAAGTGGATGAAAAACGAATGGAAATTTACCTGGCCGACACCCTTGCCACGACTTTTCAAATTTTTGTTTACGCTAAAAACGTTACCTCCGAAAATTTCAAAGACCATTTATGGCAATTACCCAATATGAATTTGGGCATTAAAAGTGAACTGTCAAAGGTGAACGCAGCTGTTTTGTCCAAAGAATTAATTGATTCAGAAGGAGTTGGTACAAAAGACTATCCTTTCGTTATCAATGTAGAATATACCGTACCACCTCATTGGAACATCAAAAATCCACTGGTAACCATTACTCCCAATTATTGAAACATCATTTGTTTGAAATATTTTGAATCCTTACCAAAACCAACATGAAACGCATTTATCTAAAATACAGTGTATTAGCTTTTGCGGTCGTCATTTATGCCTGCTCGGTGAAAGTTGCCCAAAAAGGCACGACAACGAATACGTCAGTGGTTGCTGCTTCGAGCAATGTACCTACTGCGGAACTCAAAGCGGAGACTAAAAAAGACACGGTTCCGTCGCTTGGCGAATTTTCCTTAGTCCCCCTTACGCCTGAGCAAAGCCTGAAAAAATTTATCCTCCCAGAAGGGTACCATTTGGAATTGGTGGCCAGTGAACCCATGATAACGGAGCCCGTCGCCATTGCTTGGGACGGGAATGCCAAAATGTACGTGGCCCAAATGGAAACCTATACGCAAGACGCCGACGGCACGGGCACAAAAGACCCAAAAAGCCGAGTAATGCTGTTGGAAGATACGGACAATGACGGTAAAATGGACAAGAGCTCGGTCTTTATTAAAGATTTGATTTTGCCCCGCATGATTCTTTGCGTCAATCATGAGTTGCTGGTCAATGAAACCGATACTTATGATATTTTCAGCTATAAAGACACCAACGGCGACGGTATTGCCGATGCAAAAAAGCCCGTTTATACCGTAGGAAAAGTAGCCCCCGGCAACTTGGAGCATCAGCGAAGCGGATTAATTTGGAACCTTGATAATTACATTTACCAGACGGTTGACCCCATTCGTTTTCGGTACGTAAATGGTGTACTTCAGCCCGATTCACTGCACAGCGGTTCCAATGGACAATGGGGATTAACTTCAGACAATTACGGTCGTTTATTTTATAGCCGAGGTGGGGGCGAAAATGCCGGTTCAGGTTTTCAGATCAACCCAAAATATGGTCAATTGGAATTTGCCGATGCCTACAGCGAAGAAAAATTCAGCCCTGTTTGGTCAAAGATTCAAAATCCTGATGTGCAGGGTGGTTTACCAAGAGTACGTTCCGACAGCACCTTAAATCATTTTACTTCTGCCAATGGGCAATCCATCTTTAGAGGAGATCGCCTTCCCGCCGATCTGGTCGGCGATTATATTATCAATGAACCTGTTGCCCGTATCATCAGACGCGCAAAAGTCATTAACCGAGAAGGAAAAACGTACCTTGAAAACGTATACGATCACAAAGAATTTATCGCTAGTACCGATACCTATTTCCGACCGGTGAATACCTACACTGGGCCTGACGGATTGCTGTATATTGTGGATATGAGCCGAGGGATTATTCAGGAATCCAATTGGACGCAGAAGGGCAGCTACCTGCGTGGGAAAATTGATTATTACGGATTAGCAAAAGTAAATCAACGCGGACGGATTTGGCGATTGGTGCACGACGGTTATAAAGCAGGGCCGAAACCTACGATGCTGGATGTGCCGGCAAGCAGTTTGGTGAAATACTTAGACCATCCCAACGGTTGGTGGCGCGACAATGCACAAAAACAAATCATCATTTTGGGCGATAAATCAGTAGTGGCTGAATTAAAGTCCATGGCAACCGGTCAAAAAGGAGTGTCAGCTTTAGGACGGCTACATGCTTTGTGGACCCTCGAAGGACTCAATGAAATCAACAAAGAAACATTAACTACAGCTCTGAAAGATACGGACCCCCAAATCAGACGGGCTGCTATTTGGATGAGCGAACTGTATATCAAAAAGAATGATAACCAATGGATTGAGCAGCTTGGTCACTTAATGACGGACGAGAATTTTGATGTTAAAACACAGCTTCTTTTGTCCTTTGGGGCAAGTAAAAATGAATTGGCTAAGAAGATTGTGCAGGACATTTTAGCCCAAAATCCGAATAACCAAATGCTGGCAAGTGTAAAAAAGAGCACGGATAGAAACGAAGATGCCAAAATATACGGTGCCAAATTGGCAGGCTTTACCCCGGTCGAAAGAAAACTGATTTTGGGTGGCGGAGAAATCTATAAAGGGATGTGCTCACCTTGTCACGGGGGCGACGGCAAAGGACTCCCCACCAATGCGGCTCCTCCGTTGAGAGGTGCCAGACACGTCAACGCCGATAAAGAAATTGCCATTCGGATTTTGTTGCACGGGTTGAAGGGACCCATTGAAGGGAAAACCTATCCGAGCGAAATGGCTTCGATGAAAGATAATTCTGATGAATGGATTGCCTCGGTCTTGAGTTATGTTCGCTATGAATTTGTGGGAACGTCGTTACGTGCGGCCAAAGGTCGGCAATCGGCGGTAGTGCAGCCTTCCGATGTAAAAGCGCTGCGTGATAAGTATTCAAAAGTAAAAACGGCCTGGACGATTGACGCGTTTGATGACCTGTTTGCCCCCACCATCAGAAATTGAAAAAGTCGGTATGATGATAAACCCTTTACGTTCGACAGTCGTACTTTTAGTATCCTTGCTTGGCAGTGTTTTTTCGGCAGTAGGTCAATCTGATTTTAAGCCCGAAGAATTGGTCAATCCGCTGATGGGAACCGATTCTAAGATGACGTTCTCCAATGGGAATACCTATCCGGCCATTGCACTGCCTTGGGGAATGAACTTCTGGACGCCACAAACCAACACGAACGCAAACGGCTGGCAATACCAATACACTGCTGAAAAAATCAGAGGTTTCAAACAAACTCACCAACCATCACCTTGGATTGGTGATTATGGACAATTTTCGATTTTGCCCATGACGGGCAAAATGCAAATCAACGAAGAGAAGCGAGCCAGTACCTTTTCGCACAAAGCCGAAGTGGCTCATCCGTATTATTACAGTGTTTATTTGTCTGATTATAACGTGCTTACTGAAATAGCCCCGACCGAAAGGTCTGCCTACTTTCAGTTTACATTTCCAAGGTCAGACAGTTCATATCTATTGGTGGATGCCTATGACAGAGGGTCTTACGTAAAAATAATTCCCGAACAAAACAAGATTGTAGGGTATTCAACGCGCAATAGAGGGGGAGTGCCCGCGAATTTCAAAAACTATTTTGTCATTCAATTAGACAAATCGTTTCAATGGACATTCACCACAAAAGACAGCATTGTGTCGGCCTTTGACAAAGAAGCCACTGGTTTTCATGCCCAAGCGGTGATTGGTTTTAAAACAGTAGGCGGTGAAAAAATAAACGTCCGGGTTGCGTCTTCCTTTATCTCGTTAGAGCAGGCTGAATTGAATTTGAAAACAGAAATTGGTACTCAATCTTTTCTGGAAGTTAAGCAAAAAGCAAAAGCGATTTGGCACAAAGAGCTATCAAAAGTAAAAGTCGAGGGTGGGACAATGGATCAACTCAAAACTTTTTATTCGTGTCTCTATCGCATGATTTTGTTTCCGCGAAAACTGCACGAAATCAACGCCGAGAATCAAGTGGTGCATTACAGTCCTTTTAATGGAAACGTAGAGAAAGGGTTCATGTATACCGATACCGGTTTCTGGGATACTTTCAGGGCCTTATTTCCTTTTTTAAGTATTGTGTATCCCGAAACAGACGCCCAAATTATGGAAGGATTGACCAATACCTACAAAGAGAGCGGTTGGTTACCCGAATGGGCAAGTCCCGGTCATAAAAAAAGCATGATTGGCAGCAACTCCGCATCGGTTATTGCGGAGGCTTACTTAAAAGGAATTCGGGGCGGCGATATCGCTGTTTTGTACGAGGGGCTTTTGAAAAACTCCGAAAATGAAGGTCCTATCAATACACTGGGCAGGAATGGGGTAAAATCGTACAATACACTTGGTTATGTACCTGTAGATGAGACAGGTGGAAGCGTAGCCAAGACGTTGGAGTATGCTTACGATGACTTTTGTTTAGCCCAGTTGGCGAAGTCGTTGAAGAGACCCCAAGAAGAAATCGAACGATTTGTAAAACGGTCTCAAAACTACCGCAATGTGTTTGACCCGAACCTGAATCTAATGCGCGGCAAAAAGAAGGATGGTACATTTCAACGGGATTTCAATCCTTTTGCTTGGGGAAATGAATTTGTGGAAGGAAATAGCTGGCACTATAGCTGGTCGGTTTTTCACGACTTTCGGGGCCTTTATCAATTGATGGGCGGACGAAAAAAGATGGAAATCATGCTGGACAGTGTGTTTACATTGCCACCGATTGTCGAGTACAGTTACTACAAACGCATTATCCACGAAATGACCGAAATGCAGGTAATGAATATGGGCCAATATGCGCATGGCAATCAGCCGATTCAACACATGCTATATGTTTATAACTATTGCGGGGCACCTTGGAAAGCCCAAAGCCACGTGCGGGAGGCGCTAGATAAATTGTATAAACCAACTCCCGACGGGTACTGCGGCGACGAAGACAATGGACAAACGAGTGCGTGGTACGTATTTAGCGCATTGGGTTTTTATTCTGTTTGTCCGGGAAGTCAGGAGTATGTGATTGGCTCACCATTATTTGAAAAAGTAAGTTTACAATTGCCGCGTGGGAATCGGTTGGTAATCAATGCCGTCGGCAATAACGAGCAACGGGTGTATATACACTCGGCTGCTCTGAATGGGAAAAATTTAACGAAGAACTTTATCACTCATTCCGATCTGTTAAAAGGCGGAACGCTTACCTTTAAAATGAGCGAACAGCCTAATTTGAAGAGAGGAACAGAAGTGGAAGCAGAACCTTTTTCGGTTTCTAAATGAATTAAATGTCAAGAATAGCTTAACCTACAAAATGAAAAAATTACTCCTTTACTTTTCGTGCCTTTTCTGTTTTTATGTAATAGGGGGCAACCCGACTTTCGCCCAAAAAGCAAAAGTTGAACCTGTTGATTTAGTCTATCCTTTGGTCGATGCGGCCAATTCTCGATGGTTCTTTTTTAACTCTGCAACAAGACCATTTGGCATGGTCAATTTAAGTCCCGATAATGCCATTGAGGCTGACTGGAATGCAGGTTATCGTTATGAAAAAGATAGTATCAAATGTTTTAGTCATGTGCATGGATGGCAGTTATCAGGCATTCCTGTTCTGCCCACAACTGGTGATTTTAAAGGACATTTAGGCTCAAATATATACGGTTCAAAGTTTTCACATACAACCGAAACCATTAAGGCTGGCTATCATAAAGTTGTTTTAGATGCTTACGGAATTACAGCCGAATTGACCTCAACAACTCGTGTTGGTTTTCATAAATATACTTTTCCGAAATCAGCAAAAAGTCAAATCCTCTTCGATTTTTCTACTTTTCTTGGCCCTTCTGACACGCAAAAAGGATTTGTAAAAAAAGTAAGCAATCAAGAGATTGAAGGCTACGCAATTATGGCACCGACCGTTCGCCGACCAAAAACCTTGACTGTTTTCTTCGTAGCTCAATTCGATAAACCTTTTGATTCGTTTAAAGGCTGGCGAAAAGGACAATTAGAAGAAATAAATAATAGTATTGAAGGCGAAAAAGTTGGAGCGTATGTAAACTTTACAACACAAGCTGGCGAAGTTAGAAAAATGAAAGTGGCGATTTCGTATGTAAGTGAAGAACAAGCAAGATTGAATCTGACAAGTGAATTACCTTATTGGGATTTTGAAAAAGCGGTAAAAGATAGCAGAGAAGATTGGAACAAATGGCTGAGTAGAATCGAAATTGAAGGCGGAACTGATATTGAAAAAAGACGATTTTACACCGATTTATGGCATGCTTTGCAAGGAAGACGCATTATTTCGGACGTGAATGGCAAATATTCTGACATGACAGGCCCCGAACGCCTCATCAAGCAAATTCCGTTGGATTTCCAAGGCAAGCCCAAGTACAACCACCACAATTCAGATTCATTTTGGGGAGCTCAATGGACAATCAATACTCTCTGGCATTTGGTTTACCCCGAAGTTACCGAATCATTTGTCAATTCGATGGTGATGATGTATCAAGACGGCGGGCTCATTCCCCGTGGCCCTGCGGGTGGCAATTATACCTACGTGATGACAGGAGCAGCAACAACGCCTTTTATTGTCAGTGCATATCTAAAAGGCATCAAAGGTTTTAATATTGAAAAAGTCTATGAAGGCCTACGAAAAAATCATTTCCCAGGCGGAATGATGAGCAAAGCAGGCTACGAACACAACACTTTCAAAGGCGGTGGGATTGAATATTATTTAGAGCGTGGCTATGTGCCGCACCCTTTGAGCAAAACCAAATATGGTTTTCACCAAGACGGTTCTACCCAAACACTCGAATATGCCTATCAAGATTATACTTTGGCACAGATGGCTAAGAAACTGGGCAAAAAAGATGATTATGAGCTATTTATGAAACGTGCTACCAACTATAAAAACATTTGGAACGCTGACATTGGTTGGATGTGGAATAGAACTTTAGATGGAAAATGGGCAGAACCGGTTGACATTTTACGTTATGACAATGGTTGGGAAGAGGGCAATGCCGCCCAATATGTATGGTTTGTGCCGCACGATGTGCAGGGCTTGATAAATTTGATGGGAAGCAGAGAGGCATTTACGACTAAGCTAAATACTTCATTTGAAAAAGCCCAAACACATGATTTTGTTTCGGGAAAATCGCACTATAAAGAAACGTTGGAGGAATTACGTCGGGTTTATATCAATTATGGCAACCAGCCGAGCATTCAAACGGCCTTTTTGTTTAATTATGCGGGCTCTCCGTGGTTAACTCAATATTGGTCACGCCAAGTAATTGACAAAGTTTATAGCGGCATATCGCCTCAATTTGGTTACAGCGGCGACGAAGACCAAGGTCTAATGGGCAGTTTGTCTGTTTTAATGAAATCGGGTATTTTTTCTACGAATGGCGGCACTTCTCCTGAGCCATTTTACGAAATCAGTAGCCCAATTTTCAATAAAATAACCTTTCATCTAAACCCAAAATATTATTCGGGCAAAACATTTACGATTGAAGCAAAGAATAATTCTTCAAAAAACCTTTATATCCAATCAGCACAGCTGAATAGTCAAGCGTTAAATAAACCCTGGATTTTGCATGAAACCGTTGTGAAAGGCGGAAAATTGACCTTAAATATGGGCGAAAAACCCAATAAATCATGGGGAAGTAAACCAGAGCAAGCACCGCCTTCAATGACTGGAAAATAAATTTAACAGCAGTATTTTGAGTAAAAACTATGAGATGTTTTAAAAACTTTCGGCTCGTTTTATCTTCGTTACCTATCCTTTTCTCCTTGAATTGTTTTTCACAAGAAAAGAGCAATATGGTAGAGTTGATGTATAAGCAGGTGGATACCTTAAAGTTAGGCTTAAAAGTCTATTATCCAACATCTTTACAGAAAGAACAAACTTATCCAACCATCGTTTTCTTTTTTGGGGGCGGCTGGAATGGGGGTTCTACAAAACAATTTGAAACCCATGCCTTGCACTATGCTGCAAAGAATTTTATTACGGTTTTGGTAGATTATCGGGTAAAAACAAGACACAACACCACGCCATTTGAAAGTTTAAAAGATGCGAAATCAGCAATTCGATATTTGAGAAAAAATGCCACAAAATTGGGTATTGATGCCAATCGAATCGTCGGGTCGGGCGGTTCTGCGGGTGGGCATTTGGCGGCAGCCTGTTTTACTAATGAATCTATTAATGAAGCTAATGACGATTTGACAATAAGTGCAAAGCCGAATGCCTTAGTCTTGTTCAATCCTGTCATTGACAACGGAATAGGCGGTTATGGCTTTGAGCGAATTGGAGATAGATACATGGAGTTTTCGCCTATACACAACATCCAAAAAGGTTTTCCACCTACCATTTTCTTTTTGGGAACAAACGACAACCTGATTCCAGTGGAAACGGCTCAGAAATTCACGAATAAAATTGAGGAAGTCGGAAGTCGCTGCGACCTTTATTTGTTTACAAATCAAGTACATGGTTTTTTTAATAAAGAACCCTTTCTGTCAGAAACGATTTTGAAAACCGACGTTTTTCTTCAATCAATAGCCTATTTGAAGCCTTAATCCAATTGATATGAAAAAACTTATCCTGATTTTTTCTCTTTTTTCAACTTTAACTTTTGCTCAAAAAATCGCAAAACCCAACATCGTTTATATTCTTTCTGACGATTTAGGCATTGGTGATGTTTCTTGTTATAATTCAGATAGCAAAATACAAACGCCCAATATTGACAAATTAGCCAGTAGAGGAGTAATTTTTACTGACGCTCACAGCAGTTCATCCGTATGCACACCTACTCGTTATGGTATTCTGACGGGTCGTTACAATTGGCGTACGAAACTGAAAAGTGGGGTTCTATTTGGATACGATATATCTTTGTTAGACCCAAAAAGACAGACAGTTGCTTCATTTTTACAAACCCAGGGCTATTATACTGGTGTGGTAGGCAAATGGCATTTGGGTTGGGACTGGGCAAATATTAATGCGGGCAAAGAAAAGGTGGACTTCTCAAAACCAATTCAAAACGGGCCAAACACTTTTGGCTTTGACTATTCCCATTGCATCATTGGGTCGTTAGATATGAACCCTTATGCGTATGTAGAAAACGGAATTTGCACCACTATACCCGTAGATACCTGTGCAGCCGAAAAAGGTGTGCAATTTTATCGGGCAGGAATGGTGGCACCTGATTTTAAACACGAGGAAGTATTGCCCACTTTTACTCAAAAGGCAATCAGTTTTATCAACCAAAAGGCCAACAAAGCCAAGCCTTTCTTTTTATATTTTCCACTTCCTGCACCTCATACTCCTGTTTTGCCAACGGGCGACTTTAAAGGTAAAAGTCAACTTTCGCCCTATGGAGACTTCGTTTTGATGGTAGATGATGTGGTAAAGCAAGTGGTTATGGCTCTCAAAACCCAAGGAGTTTATGAAAATACCCTCATCGTATTTACTTCAGACAACGGTTTTTCGCCCGCGGGAGATTTAAAAGCACAGTTGGACAAAGGCCATAATCCTTTTATGCAACTCAGAGGAACTAAGGCCGATATTTTTGAGGGAGGGCATCGAGTGCCTTTCATTGTGGCGTGGGATAAAGAAATAAAAAAGGCTAAAACGAGTACTCAATTGATGTGTTCAACCGACTTCTTTGGAACAATTGCAGCACTTTTTAATCAAAAATTATCTGATAATACCGCCGAAGACAGTTTTAGTTTTTTGCATGAAATTCAGCCCCAAAGAACTACTAAACTAAAGCGTGAAGCCATTGTTCATCATTCAATAGATGGATTTTTTGCGATTCGAAAGGGTGATTGGAAGCTAATTATGTGCTCACATTCGGGCGGATGGAGTAATCCCAAGCCAGATAGTGAGGAAGCAAAAAAGCTGCCTCCTATTCAATTGTATAACCTTACAACAGACATTGGCGAAACGCAAAATGTGCATGACAAACATCCTGAGATGGTCAAAGAACTTACCGACTTATTGACCCAATACGTAAAAAATGGACGAAGTACCCTTGGGGCATCCCAACCCAATGACGGCAATCCTTATTGGAAACAATTGACATGGATACCAGAAGCTAAATAGAAAAAGCGATGATAAAATCACTCATTTCAAGTGTCGTTTTGCTACTTTGTTTTTCAAGTTTCAATCACGATGCTCAGCAACAATCACCCAAAAAGCCCAATATCCTTTTTGTTATTGCTGATGACCAATCGTGGGTACATACCAGTATTGCTGGTGATAAGGTCGTAAAAACCCCAGCTTTTGATAGAATTGCCAAAGAAGGCGTACTTTTTACGAATTCTTTTACGGCATCTCCATCTTGCACACCTTCTCGTTCGGCTGTTTTGAGTGGGCAAGCTATTTGGAGAGTCAAAGAGGCAGGGCTTCTCTATGGCTCTATTCCACCCGACCTTAAACTGTATCCCCAACTATTGAATGAAGCAGGGTATCATGTGGGCTACACAGGCAAGGGATGGGGCCCAGGCAAACCCAACTACCAAGGATTTAAAGGAAGTCCTACGGGCAAAGAATACAACTCAAAAATCACTGATAATGTGCCAAAGGGCATTTTTAAAAATGACTACACGGCCAATTTTGAAGCGTTTTTGACGGATAAAGCCAAAGACAAACCATTTTGTTTTTGGTTTGGCTGCTTTGAGCCACACCGTATTTACGATGAAGGCATTGGCTTGCGAAATGGAAAAAAATTGGAAGATGTGCAAGTTCCATCTTTTTTGCCCGACACCAAGGAAGTAAGAACAGACCTGCTGGATTACTATTACGAAATAGAATGGTTTGACGCCCATCTGGCAAGAATGTTAAAAAAATTAGAAGAAATAGGAGAGCTGGACAATACGCTCATTGTCGTAACGGCTGACAACGGTATGGCGTTTCCCCGTGCCAAAACTACCTTGTACGATTGGGGAGTAAGAATGCCTTTGGCCGTCATGTGGGCTAACAAAATAAAAGGTGGACGAGTGATTAATGACATGGTGAGTCATACCGATTTTGCGCCTACTTTTTTGGAAGCGGCTGGAGTACCAATCCCAAATGAGATGACTGGAAAGAGTCTTTTACCCATTTTATTATCACAAAAACAGGGTGCGGTTGACCCTAAACGTAACCGCGCTTTTACAGCCATTGAACGCCATACGCTTTGCCGTCCCGACAATGGTACGTATCCCTCCAGAGCCATTCGTACCAAAGATTATCTCTATATCCTCAATTTTGAACCCGACCGCTTTCCTACGGGTGGACCCGATTTTGTATCGTCCAACAATACCTACCACGGCGATGTGGATGCAGGAATTACCAAAGAATTTATGGTGATGGAGGCCAATCAGAAAAAATACCCAAAAGAGTACCAACTAAGTTTTGGCAAACGCCCCAAAGAAGAATTGTACAGAATAGCCTCTGATAAAAACCAAACCAACAATCTGGCTAACGATAAGTCTTATGCTAAAATTAAAAATGAATTAGCGGATGCTTTGACAAAATATTTACTGGAAACGGGCGACCCTAGGGTTAGAGGGGAAGACCCTTGGCAAAAATATGCCTACCTGAAATAAGTATGTAAACCTATAGTTTTAAATCTCAATGACAATGAAGCAATAAAAATCCGTTGAATATGAATAAGTTACTTGTATTATTTCTGTTCTTAACAAGCCACTTTTTGTTTGCTCAAAAATCAATAAACATTGAGAAAATAAAAGCGATGAAGGGTTTTGTGGCACTATGGGATTTTAAAGAACCCGAAGGCCAAGACCGAAGAGCCGTTGGTAAAGGCGATTTTCCTTTGAAAGAAACCAATGGCAGCATTCAACGCATTAACGAGGGGCCTTTGTCGGGTTATTCTGCGTTGTTTGGCGGTAGTAGTTTTTTGTCATTACCCAATGTCCAAACGGGGGCATTGAACATTTATGGCCCCAATCAAGGGGTTACGGTGGTGGCTTGGGCAAAATGGACGGGCGAACAAACGGGTTTTGTGGGCGGAATGTGGAACGAGTACCAAGACGGTGGCAAACGCCAATACGGACTGTTTGTGTCGTTGCCGCACTACAACGGCAAAAACCAAGTCTGTGGACACATCTCGCATACGGGAAAGCCTACGCCACCCTTTCCATATTCAAGTGATTATTCGGCAAGTAAACAGCAAGTACCTGCCAATGAGTGGGTTTGTGTGGCATTTACCTACGATGGTAAAAATATTAAATCGTATCTGAACGGTGTTTTTGAGAAACGTGAACCCGAACTTATCAACAATACCAAAGGCTTTGATGGCTATCCAGAGGGCTTGGTTCAATCCAAAAATCCCTACTATTTTCCCTACGGCATGGGCAACAACGGCTCTGATTTCACCGTTGGGGCGGTGCTTTTGAAAAGAGGAATGGGTAATTTTTTCAAAGGACAAATAGGCGGGTTAGCTGTATTTGACAGAGCGCTCACCGAAAAACAGATTAAAATGTTTAGTTTGAAAGATTGATTGCATGTTACTATTTTTTTTAATAACAAATAAACAAATCCTTGCGCGTGAGGAATGGCTGTCCAGCGTGGTGCGCGTGGGATTGCGCGTAGAAGCTTTGGACAGGCTGCCCTTTTCTTTGGTTCGTTTCTTTTGGGCAATCGGAACGCCGAAGCGTCAAAAGAAATGAACGGGCTTACCAAATTAAATTTGGCAAGTTGGCTAATCCGAAGCAAAAATTTTTCAAACATATTCTTAAATCCCCATAACGATGAAAAAGAGTCATTTCTACCTTTTGTTTGGACTTGTATTGATGCTTGTCAATTGCAAAACGAGCACCAACATCGTTTATAATCTTTCCTCAAAAGACCTTCCTCCGACCGAGAAGGGCTTAGACCATGTGGGTTTCATTAAAGATTTTGACAATAAAGCATTGACCCGTGGCGAAAGAGTCTATAATGCCACATGCATAAGTTGTCATGGAAATGAAGAAAACGAAGGTTCGATTCCGATGTCCTTAAAGTTTTGGTCAGAACCTTTCAAAGCGGGTGGTGATGCCTATTCCATGTACCAAACGGTTACCAGAGGCTATGGTTCTATGCCACCGCAAGTGGCACTTAGTCCTCAAGAAAAATACGATGTCATTCACTACATTCAGCAGGAATTTGTTTCAAAAAACAAAACTGTAACCCTTCCAAAAGTAACCCCCGACTATCTTTCATCTCTGCCAAAAGGCAAATCCAGAGGCCCAGCCGTTAAACCTTACCAACCTTGGGCCGATATGGATTATGGGAATTTCCTGATGAATACTTATGAATTGGCCGATGAAAAAACAGGCATTCCACGCTATCATTCCCCAAGCCCGTCGCCTTTTCGGGATGAAGATTACTCAAAAAACAATTTTGCCTACAAAGGCATTGCGGTACGTTTGGACAAAGGTACAGGCGGGGTGTCAAAAGGAAAATCTTGGATGGTTTTTGACCATGACCTCATGCGAGTAGCGGGAGCATACACGGGCGAAGGTTTTATAGATTGGAACGCCATTTTGTTAAACGACAAGCACGAAACCTACCCCCGCACCATCGGAAAGCTACATTTTGAAACACCCGTAGGCCCTGGCTGGGCCAATCCCACTACTGGGAAATTTGACGACCCCCGTTTTGTAGCTCGTGACGGGCGTGCTTTTGGTCCATTGCCTAAATCTTGGGCAAATTATAAAGGACTTTATCATTTCGAAGACCAAGTTATCATTTCTTATACCGTAGGCGAATCTGCCGTTTTAGAAAAATTTGGGTTTATTAGCCCTTCCGTTTTTACCCGAACACTCAATATTTCGCCATCCAATTCCATTTTGAAAATGCGGGTAGTCAATTCCTCTGCCAAAGTGAGTGTAGTGGGAAATGGGGCTACATTGGTAGAAGAAAACGGGCAGATTTTTGTGAATATCAATGCCAAAGAAGAAATAAAAATCACTTTGGCAATTAGTGAAAAAGGGGTTAATTTTTCTGAAAAAGAGCTACCTACCCCCGAATCGTTGACAAAATACACCTTGGGTAAAGGTCGTGCCCATTATCCCGAAATAATAAAAACATTCGTAACAAATGGCAAAGAAGATGGCCCCTTTGCGGTGGACCAATTGACCCCGCCTTTTGAGAATCCTTGGGCTTGTCGAATGAAACTAAGTGGTATTGATTTTTTTAAAGATGCCAATGTAGCCGCTGCCTGTGCTACTGACGGGGATATTTGGCTGATAAAAGGGCTACTCAACCCTGATGGTGTATTGACTTGGCAGCGAATTGGCTCGGGGCTTTTCCAGCCTTTGGGGATTAAGGTAGTAGAAGAAAAAATATATGTTACTTGTCGAGATCAGCTCGTTTTGCTACGAGATTTGAACGGCGATATGGAAACCGACTTTTATGAAAGCTTTAATCATGACCACCAAGTGACAGACCATTTTCATGAGTTTGCGATGGGACTTCAAACCGACAAAGAAGGCAATTTTTACTATGCTAAAAGCGGCAGACACGCTCGTGAAGCCCTTATTCCGCAACATGGTACGCTGCTAAAAGTGAGTGCCGATGGCTCAAAAACTGATATTATAGCCACGGGTTTTAGAGCAGCCAATGGGGTTTGTATCAATCCCGACGGCAGTTTTATTGTAACCGACCAACAGGGTTATTGGAATCCAATGAACCGAATCAACTGGGTGAAAGGCGTAGGGAAGTTTTATGGCAATATGTGGGGCTACAATCCACCCAAAGACTCTTCAAGGGCGGCTATGGAACAGCCTTTGGTGTGGGTAGATATGAAATATGACCGTTCGCCTTCGGAAATGGTTTGGGTAGAAAGCCAAAAATGGGGTGCCTTAAATGGCGGCCTTTTGAGCCTTTCCTATGGCTATGGTAAAATTCAATATGTTTTGAATGAAACCGTAAACGGACAAGAACAAGGAGCAGTGATTGATTTACCTGGAGTTAAGTTTCTGACGGGGGTGATGCGGGGCAGGTTTAATCCAACCGATGGTCAACTCTACGCCTGTGGGATGTCGGCTTGGGGAACCAATCAAATGATGCGTGGTGGTGGATTGTATAGGGTAAGGTACACAGGCAAAACCATTCCAATTCCTGTCAAAATGAAGGTGCGTGAAAAAAGTGTAGTGCTTGATTTTGATAGCCCAATAGACCAAAATACGGCATCTGATTTGTCCAATTTTGAAGTAAAAACTTGGCAATTGTTGCGAAGTAAAAAATACGGTTCAGACCGCTTAAGCCAGAAAATATTGAAAGTGACTAAATCGCAGGCCGAGGGTAAAAGCCTGAAATTAAGTATTGAAAACTTAGAAAAAGTCGATGTAATCACGATTGACTACAAAATCAAGAATCTCAAAGGTGAGTCACTGAGTGGCTCGATACAAGGCACAATTCATCAATTAGGTAAATAGTTTGGCATCAAAAATAGTCGTCGAATTTTTGATTGAATCATGCCCGAAAGGTCTATTAATTAATGAGAGAGTATGAGGTTTTTTATTTTTTTAATTTAAGCAAAAAATGGTAAGGTTAATTTTAGTAATATATCTACTTTTTGGAGTTAGCAGTTTAAAGGTTCCTTCAAAAAGGCAATTAGAAAATCGTCCAAATTTTATTTTGATTTTGACGGACGATTTGGGTTGGTCGTGCTTTTCATCAAAAATGGATGATCGTGTAAATGATTCAAAAAGCGATTATTATGAAACGCCAAAAATAGATTTATTTATTAAAAAAAGTATGAGGTTTTCAAAAGGTTATGCACCTGACCCCATCTGTTCGCCTACACGCAGAAGTATTCAATTTGGGCGAACTTCTATTAAAATGGGTGATGATGATGATTTTCCTCAAAAATATACCACGGCTTTACACACTATTCCCCAAGTATTAAAATCAATAGATAATAGATACAAAGCCGCCCATTTTGGTAAATGGGATTTGCGTGCAAAAATTACCCCCGAACAATTGGGCTATGATGTAAGCGATGGCGATACTGGAAATGTAAATGGAAATATTGGTCAAGGAAAAGAAGAAAAATGGGAAAGACATTTTTTTTCTGAAAATCCTAAACAAATGGACAGCTTAAATGCTCGAGCCATAAAATTTATGAAGGATCAAGTGAATTCTAAAAACCCTTTTTATTTGCAGGTCTCACATTATGCCACTCATGTAGATTTTGTGACACGACAAAACAGCTATGATAAATTCAAAGCCAAGCCCGTGGGCAAAAAGCATGACAATCCAGCTTGGGCAGGAATGCTTTATGATTTAGATACCAAGATTGGAGAGTTGGAAAGAATGGTGGAAAACTTGGGTATAGCAGATAACACCTATATTGTTTTGATGGCAGATAATGGTGCAGTTGAATTTATTCCGCCTGTTAGTAATAAACTGGACTTACCCGCATCTTTTAGTAAACAAATGAGAAACTTCCCGCTTCGAGGAGGCAAATGGACATTGTATGAAGGGGGAATTCGAGTGCCTTTTATTGTGAAAGGACCGGGTATTCAAAAAAACACCCTGTCGGATGTGCCAGTGGCTGGATGGGATTTAATGCCCACTTTTAGCGAATTGGCTGGTGGTAATAAATCAATAGAAAATTTAGATGGAGGAAGTTTTGCAAATGTTTTAAAAAACAAAGGAAAAGGGGAAGTAGAGCGAGCCAATAAGGCATTTTTCTTTCATAGGTTTGCGAAAGCCTATCCTCATTCGGCGGTGATTATGGGTGATTACAAATTGATAAAATTTTGGAAAACAAATAAAATAGAGATGTATAATATTTCCAAAGATTTGGGGGAGCTTAATGACATTTCGAAGGTAGAAAAAACCAAGTTAAAAGAATTGGAAAGCACATTGATGAGTTACATTGCTAAACACAATCCCGATTTGATAGGCAAATTTTCCAAATAATTTTTAGCTTTTTAATTTGAAATAATTACCTTCAATTGAGT
The DNA here is from genome assembly GCF_027484545.1 of Runella sp. GTDB lineage: Bacteria > Bacteroidota > Bacteroidia > Cytophagales > Spirosomataceae > Runella. Next base: position 34,020 of record NZ_JAIXST010000244.1, read on the forward strand.
CATTAAATATGAAAAAATATTCGGCAATCCTGATTTTGGCAATTTTATCACTAACGGCATTTCAGATAGATGTAAAGCAAGAAATCGAGTCCAAAAAGATGAATGTTTTATTTATCCCCGTGGATGACCTAAATCATTGGATTGGTTATTTTGGGCGAAATAATCAGGTAAAAACACCCAATATGGATAGACTTTCGGCAATGGGTATGAGCTTTACAAATGCCTATTGTGCTGCACCAGTTTGTTGCCCTTCCCGTGCCGCATTGATGTCTGGCCTACGCCCAAGTACCTCGGGGGTGTATGATAATGACGACGATTGGCGTAAAGCAATTCCGAAAGAAATAACATTACCCACTTTTTTCAAAAACAACGGATATGCTGTTTTAGGAGGTGGTAAAATCTATCATGTGGAGTATGACCGTGAAGAAGAATATGATTATTATTTCCATAGTCCAACCAATAATCCAAATAAAAATATTACAAAAAAAGGAAATTTTGGTGGCGTAAAATGGGCTCAATTAGATGCAGAAGATGATGTTTTGGCCGATTTTCATGTGGCAAAATGGGCAGCTTCAGAATTGTTGAAAAAACATGACAAACCCCTCTTTTTGGCAGCTGGGCTTTTTAAACCTCACTTGCCCTGGCACGTTCCAAAAAAATATTTTGATTTATACCCCATAGACAAAATTGTTTTGCCGCCTTACAAAGAAGACGATTTGGAAGATTTGCCAGAAGAAGGAAAAAAAATGTCGAAAAACACCCATGCTCAAATTCAATCTGAAACCCAATGGCGTGAAGCGATTCAAGCATACCAAGCTACTATTTCTTATGCCGATGCCCAATTAGGAATTATACTGGACGCTTACGAAAAAAGCTCAGAAAAAGAAAATACGATGATTGTTTTGTGGGGCGACCATGGTTGGCATTTAGGTGAGAAACACCATTGGCGGAAATTCGCCCTGTGGGAAGAAGCCACCCGTTCGCCATTGATTTGGGTAGTGCCAAATCATACAAATCCTGGCTCTAAATGCAGTAGAACCGTCGACTTTATGAGCATTTACCCCACTTTGGCTGACCTTAATGGACTCAAAACGCCTACACATGTGGAAGGTAAAAGCATCAAAAAACTATTGGCCAATCCCAATGCCGAATGGAATATTCCAGCATTGACTACCTATAAAGAAGGAAACCATGCGGTGCGTTCGGAAAACTATCGATACATCAGATATGCGAAAGGCGGGGAAGAATTTTACGATGAAAAGAATGACCCTTATGAATGGGTAAATATTATTAATGACAAAAACATTCTTACTCAAAAAAAAGAATTATCTAAAATGATACCTAAAACGGAGAAAAAAGGAATTGGAAATAATGGTAATAAAGTCGAAGAATAATATGGAAGACCTGACACTTTTCAAAAAAATTGGATTGGTTTTGGCCTTTTTATTGGTGGTTTTATCATCATTTCAGAATCAAAATGATGCAAAGCCGCTGACAAAACGCCAGCCAAATATCCTTTTTGCCATTGCCGATGACCAATCGTTCCCTCATGCTTCGGCATATGGTCAATCCACTTTTCAAACACCTATTTTTGATAGTATTGCGGCACGAGGCATACTTTTTAATAACGCTTTTGTGGCAGCACCTCAATGCAGCCCATCAAGAGCGGCTATTCTAACTGGTAAACAAATTTGGCAATTGGAAGAAGCAGGTACGCATAGCAGTTTTTTTCCTAAAAAATTTCCTGTTTTTACAGATGCACTTGAAACTGCAGGCTATACATTAGGCTTTACTGGCAAACCTTGGGGACCAGGTAATTTTACAGATTCGGGCTGGAAAAGAAATCCAGTTGGCTCAGAATATAATTCTCAAAAGTTTGAAAAAGTACCAACAAGTGGCATTAGTAAAACAGATTATGCGGCCAATTTTAATGATTTTCTAAAAGACAAACCCAAGGATAAGCCTTTCTTCTTTTGGTATGGTGGGCAAGAACCACATCGAGAATATGAAGAAGGATCGGGAAGGGTAGCGGGTTTGTCTGAAAAAGACCTAAAAGTACCAACTTTTTTGCCAAATACAGATTTAGTGAAAAACGATTTGCTTGATTATGCCTTAGAAATAAAGTGGTTTGATACCCAATTAGGTAAAATGTTGCAAATCTTAAAAGAGGCAGGTGAATTAGAAAATACCATTATTGTGGTTACTGCCGATAACGGTATGGCGTTCCCTTATGCCAAAGCCAATTTACAAGAATATGGAACACATGTTCCATTGGCCATCGCTGGGCCGATGATTACAGGCAAAAACAGAAAAGTAGATGACCTCATTAGTCTGATTGATTTAGCCCCTACTTTTTTGGATGTAGCTGGCATCAAGCATTTTGAAGGCATTTCTGGTAAGACTTTAATGCCCATTTTTAAAAGTCCGAAGTCTGGCTATATTGATGCTTCTCGAAAATACGTGTTTTCAGGTAGAGAAAGACATACCCATGCTCGCCCCGACAATTTGGGGTATCCAGCCCGAGCAATTCGTTCAAAAGAATACCTTTATATCAAAAATTTAAAGCCTGAGCGGTGGCCACTTGGTGACCCTGCCCCAGAGATATCAACATCTACTAATGGTGTTAAGGGTATGAAACCCATTTTGGAAGGTTACGAAGATATTGACGATTCGCCAACCAAAACATTTATGATTAAAGAAAAAGCTACTTATGCTTCACTATTTAAAATTGGCTTTGAAAAACGGGATTCCGAGCAATTATATGACATCAAAAAAGACCCATTTTGCCTCAATGACCTTTCAAATTCCGAGAAAATGAAGCCTATTTTGCAGAAATTGAGCAGAGAGTTGGAGCAAAAACTAAATGAACAAAACGACCCAAGAATGACGGCTGATGGTGATATTTTTGACTCTTATCCACGTTTCGGGGCAATGCGGCCCTTTGACGGATTCAAAAAACAAGGAAAATACAACCCAAAGTATATGAAGAAATAGTAATTATGAAGAATATGAACTTTGAAAAAATATCAACTTTAAAACTGAGCATTTTTTTAGTAGGCTTATGTCTGGGCTATACACCCATTAAAGCTCAAATTAAACCCAATGTAATTATCATTTATTCCGATGACCAAGGGGCAATCGACCTCAATTGTTATGGTTCAAAGGATTTAGAAACGCCCAATATTGACCGTTTGGCAAAAAATGGGACGATGTTTACGCAGTTTTATGCTTCGCCTGTTTGTTCGCCTTCAAGGGCTTCATTACTTACAGGGCTAAATCCTCAAAGGGCAGGATTGCCCAACAATGCCTCAGAGGCAAATAAAGCCGATGGATTGCCAGCCGATCGATTTACGATGGCCGAACTTTTTAAAAGTGCAGGGTACAAAACCGCTCATATTGGCAAATGGCACTTGGGATATACCCCCGAAATGAGTCCGAATGCCCAAGGGTTTGATCATTCATTTGGATATTTAGCTGGGTGCATTGATAACTATTCACACTTTTTTTATTGGAATGGCCCTAATAAGCACGACTTATATAGAAATGGAAAGGAGGTACATTATTCTGGACAATTTTTTCCTGATTTGATGGTGAAAGAGGCGGGTCAATTTATGAAACAAACAAATAAAAGTCCGTTTTTTATGTATTTTGCTATAAACCTACCCCATTATCCCTACCAAGGCGACCCCAAATGGCTGGACTATTATCAGAAAAAAGGGCTCGCTTATCCGAGAGATTTGTACGCAGCTTTTATGTCCACCTTAGATGATAAAGTAGGTCAATTACTCAAACAGGTTTCGGACCTTGGACTAACCGAAAATACCATTATCATTTTTCAATCAGACAATGGCTATTCTACCGAAGAACGAGCTCATTTTGGTGGGGGCAATGCTGGTATTTATAGGGGTGCAAAAGCCTGTCTTTTTGAAGGTGGAATTCGTGTACCATCAATTATTAGTTGGCCCGGCAAAATCCCGAAAGGACAAGTTAGAAATCAAATGGCCATCAATACCGACTGGTTTCCAACTTTGGCAGAATATTGCGATATCGAAATTCAACAAAAAGATTTAGATGGAAAAAGTTTGGTTTCGGTTATCAAGGACTCAAATGCAGCTTCTCAGCATGAAGAAGGCTATTGTTGGGCATTCAGAAAGTCGTGGGTGGCTCGAAAAGGCAAATGGAAGTTACATGCAAATCCTGAAGACACCAGTAAAAAAGGGTCATTGACAGAGGCGGATGCCTTTTTTTTAGTGGATTTAGTAGCAGATCCAGGCGAAACCAAAAATCTGGCGGCAGCTCATCCTGAACTCGTAAAGGATTTAAAACAACAATACCAAATTTGGGAACAAAAAAACAAGAAATAGCACATTGAATAATCTAAAAAACATGATCCTTTTCGTGGACGTAATCACGATTGATTTCAAAATCAAGAATGTAAAAGGTGAGCTGCTGAGTAGCTCCATTCAAGACACAATTCATCAACTTGGTAAATAGAATAATTTTAAAAAGAATCAGCCGTAAATGAGAGTTATCCTTTTGACTTACTTAACTATTTCATTGTTTTCGATACAAAGCAATGGTCAGTCAATGGTGCAAATACCGCACCAACGAACAATTGCGTGGAAGACAAACGCTGATTTGGCAATTCAGGTTTATCAATCGTTTGCGAGCAAAAAAATCAATTTTGACAAATTGAGCGAACGAGGTAATACACCCAGAATTTTACTCGCAAAATTGCTTTTGAAACAAGACATCGAGGACGTAAATAAGGCAATCCAACAAATGAAAGTTCGGGGCGTTACGGGTTCGCATTGGGCATTGAATCCCAAAGGCGATTATGATTTTACGCTCATGCCCTTGACCACCATTCTGTTTTTGTTCGATAATCAACCTGATTTGCTTTACCCCAAAACAAAAGAACATTTGATAAACACATTGCTCACCGAAGAAGGTGGTAAATACCGACGGGCCACGCCACGTACATTAGGTTTAGTGGCCGATACCGAAAATCATATTTTAATGACCGAAGGCTCTCGTTATCTAAAAAATCGTTGGAAGATGCTTCATGGCAATTCGTCGCCCACCTATGATAACGTCTCAAATGGTATGGAAGTTAAGATTTTGGCTTATTTAAACCGCATGAAAACCAATGGTTTGTATGAATATAATTCCATTCCTTACATTGGCTACACCATAGCAGCTTTGTTAAATTTAGAAGCTTTTGCTTCTGAAAAAGTGAGCACCGAAGCCCGCAATGTATTGGATTACATGAATTGGACTTATGCCTTGGGGTCTTACAAATTAAGGCATTATCCACCCATGCGTAGGCGGTACGAAAAAGCTAAAATTCAAGAGTTAACCACTGACTATCAGTCTGTTTTCGTAAAAGCTTGGTTGAGTTATGCCCCCATTGAGCCATTTAATACCGATATTTCAAACGCAGAAGTACACGCCTTAGTGGGTTCGTGCATGCCTTATCGGCCTGCTGATAAAGTGGTAGAAGTAATTTTTAACAAAGGCGAAGGCTATTTCGTAAAATTAGGCCACGGCAAAAAATCTTGTCCTGAAATATTCACGGCGGGCAAGCACTTTTTGCTTTCGGCAGGTGGAGCCAATCAAGGCAAAAACTCATTGGTGGTAGCACGCCCAACTACACTTTTTCTGAATGACATGGCCGATCAACTGCCTAAAACTTTTCATTTGACAGGAAAAGGCAATGATTTTATGAAATGGAACAATACAGGCGTTTATAAAAACTTTGCTTGTGCTTCGGGCAAAGTCTTTGTGCCAGAAGGGTTTAAGCCCGTTTTGGAAAGAAAAAATTGGGCGATTTATGAAGGAAATAGCAATGTCAAAATCGCAGTTTATGCTACCGAAAATGTAGGTTTGATGTTGGTGTTTGAAGACAAGAAAGCCGAAGATTTATTGGCAAATCTTGAAAAATCCAATCCGAGTGATGAGCAATTAAAAACCCAATTTCAATTCCCTGATGGCCAAATCATCACTTACGATGTCAATGCCCCTCAAAACAAATGGGTCATAAAATCTATTGATGGCAAATCAATAGAAAGAGATTTTAGTAAATGGGAATTGATAAACAACGAATCCAATGTTTTAAAGTAAACGAATAGCATGAAAAGAGCAAATTTCATTTCCCTGTTTTTTATTTTGTTAAGCCATTTGTTGCACGCCCAAGATGTAATTTCTTGGAAAGTCAGCATTGCAGTGGCTCCAGAAATGAGACAATCTTTTATCGAAGGTGGGAGATTAATTTTTCATGTAACCAAACAGCATGAACGAGAACCACGCCTTCGTTCAGAAATCACTTTTGGCGTAACTCCTCAACATTGGGAGGCTAATTTGCCATTTGTTTTAGATTCAAAAGATAAAAATGGTTTAACTATTGGCTTGGATAAACTAAAACCGAATGCTTCGGATAAGTACTATTTTCAGGTTGTTTACAAGCAAAATATAGACGATGGACAGGAAAACGTGTCGGGCAATTTGTACAGTAACATTGATTCGGTGTCGTTTTCAACACAAATTCAGCTTAGCCTGACCCTCAACAAAATCATTCCCGAAGCCACAGTTATTAAGCATGAATTTGTCAAGTTGGTAGAAATCAAAAGTAAATATCTATCTGAATTCTCGAGTAAGCCTCGCTATTTGAAAGCAGCCATTTTGTTACCATCAAGTTATTTTGAAAATCCTAATAAAACGTATCCGATTTGTTACCGAGCGGCGGGTTTGAATGGGCGTTACACTGCCATCAATGGTTTGGTCAATAACAAAGATTTTACAGATTGGTGGTTTACCAAAACAGCACCTCAAATCATCTATGTCTTTCTTGATTCACAAGGTCCTTACGGCGATACCTATCAAGTCGATTCAGAGAATAATGGCCCTTGTGGCAAAGCATTGACCGAAGAATTGATTCCCGAAATTGAAAAGCAAGTTCGCTACAAGGCAGATTCAAAAATGCGTTTTCTGACTGGCAATTCTACTGGTGGATGGGTGTCGTTGGGTTTACAAATTTTGTATCCCGATTTCTTTGATGGTACGTGGTCGTATAGCCCCGATCCCGTTGATTTTGAGCATTATGGATTGATAAATATTTACGAAGATGAGTCCATTTTTTATAATCGCTACGGCTATTTACAACCTGGCCGAAGAACAATTTACGGTGAACCAACTTTTTCAATGAAGGATTGGATTGCGGGAGAAAATCTCAACAGTCGGACGGGCAACTACTTGGTTTCGGGCGGGCAATTTGGTGCATATAATGCAGTTTTTGGGCCAAAAGGCAGTGATGGTCTACCTTCCTTAATGTTCGATCCGATTTCTGGAAAAATCGACCATAACATTGCCAAACAGTGGGAAAAGTATGATTTGAAGAAGGTTTTAGAAAAAAACTGGTCAACGCTTGGTCCTAAATTGCAAGGGAAAATATGGATTTGGATGGGCGATATGGATGGACTTTACTCGAATGTAGCAACACGTTTTTTACAAAAATTCATGGATAAAACCGAAAACCCAAAATCAGATGCTAAGATTTCGTTTACGGCAATGGCAGGGCATGGACAAGAGTGGAGCGATAAGGCAGTTTTGACTTTGATTGCCGAAAAAGTAGATAAAAAATAAGATTTAATGAAAAATTTAATAAAAAAAATAGCCTCGTTGTTAATTATCTGCCTGTGTTTTAGTTCTGGCATTTTTGCCCAAAATACTAAGACAATTTGGTTAGATGATTTACCAATTAAGTCATTTTCTGAGGGAATTCCTTCGGTTTCGGCCAAAACAAATGCAGGTGGTGATTCTATTCGGATGAATGGAAAACTTTTTAAACATGGTATAGGTGTAAGTTCAACCAGCGTTTTGTCATTCTTTTTAGATGGACACGCCACCAAATTTACAGCAATAGTTGGCGTGGATGATAAAGGCGTGAAAGATTTACCTCTCAAATTTTATGTAATTGGTGATAGAAAAGTTTTGTTTGAGAGTGGTGAAATGAATTTAGGTGATGAACCAAAAACCGTCAAAGTTAATTTGACAGGAATTAAACGTTTAGGGCTTTTGGTAACTATCGAAGAAAAAGGATTTAATAGGTCTTATTCCAATTGGGCAAATGCAAAGTTTGAAATGAAAGATGATTTTATTCCTAAAAATACGCCTAATGTTGATGAAAAATATATTCTAACGCCTCAACCTGACAAAAAACCTAAAATCAATTCACCAAAACTTTTCGGGGCAAGACCCAATAGCCCTTTTCTTTATTCGATTGCTGCCACTGGCGAACGCCCAATGAGTTTTTTGGCAAAAAACTTACCACAAGGTCTTTCAATTGATTCAAAAACTGGACTAATTACTGGAAAAGTAGCTAAAAAAGGTACTTACTTAAGTACTTTAACGGCTAAAAATGCCTTTGGTGAAGCTACAAAAGAACTAAAAATTATCATCGGCGATACCATTGCACTTACTCCCCCAATAGGGTGGAATGGGTGGAATTCTTGGGCAAGAAACATTGACCGAGAAAAAGTAATAGCCTCAGCCGATGCCATGGTAAAAATGGGACTCAACCAACATGGTTGGACTTACATCAACATTGACGATGCTTGGCAAGGACAACGTGGTGGGGCTTTTAATGCCATTCAACCAAACGAAAAATTTCCGAATTTCAAAGAAATGGCCGACTATATTCATAGTTTGGGTTTGAAACTTGGGGTTTATTCTACACCAATGATAACAAGTTATGCAGGATACATTGGTGGTACATCAGATTTTGCCGATGGAAAAATCACTGATTCCATTAAGAATAATAAGCGAGCATTTCGCTATGTCGGAAAATACCGTTTTGAAGAAAACGATGCCAAACAAATGGCTGCATGGGGCGTCGATTATTTAAAATACGATTGGAGAATTGAAGTGCCATCTGCCGAAAGGATGTCGTCAGCTCTAAAAAATTCGGGACGAGATATTGTTTACAGTATTTCAAATTCTGCCCCTTTTGCAAATGTGATAGATTGGGTACGATTAACAAATACTTACCGCACAGGCCCCGATATTCGTGATTCTTGGCTCAGTCTTTATGTTTCGGCTTTTACACTTGACAAATGGAGTCCTTACGGTGGGCATGGGCATTGGCTCGACCCCGACATGATGATTTTAGGAAATGTTACCACTGGCTCTGAACTTCATCCAACCCGACTTACGCCCGACGAGCAGTATAGCCACGTAAGTCTATTTAGCTTACTATCAGCACCATTGCTAATTGGCTGCCCGATTGAGCAATTAGATGCTTTTACCTTGAATTTGCTTACAAATGATGAAGTTATTGAAATTAATCAGGACCCTTTAGGGAAATCGGCCCGATTGGTTTGGGAGAATGATGGTATCCAAATTTGGTTAAAGTCCCTGGAAGACGGTTCGTATGCGGTGGGACTTTTCAACGTGGGAGATTTTGGAAAAACACCCGAATCGTATTTCCGCTGGGGTGATGAAGCCGCTAAATCGTTTACGTTTGATTTTGCCAAAGTAGGCTTGAAAGGAAACTATAGGTTGCGGGATGTCTGGCGTCAAAAAGATTTAGGCAGTTTTAAAGAGGTTTTTAAAACAAATATTCGGCATCATGGAGTTATATTACTGCGAATGTTTCCTTCAAAGAATTGATAGCTGTTTATTAGTGTACTTGAAGTCCTTTTAACCACTAAGAACACTAAGGGTCCACAAAGAACAAAAGAAAAAATCTTCATGCACTTTGCGTAAAACTCTTTGTGTTCTTTGTGGTTTTTGTAAACAATATCAAACAGAGCAGAGCCAATTATATTTCCTCTTTTGGGGCATTTTTATGAGAAACGAAATTCGACTGAATAAAAAAACAGTACTAAACATTTTGCTTTTCTTTCTATTTATAGGGAAGGGAGAAATGCTGTTTGCTCAAAACCCCGAAATGTATTACGGAGATTTGGACGTTCCTGCAAGACCCTATGCCAAAGATCCTTACGTGATTTTTTTTCAGGGAACGTATTGGATGTATTATTCGGTGCCAAGCGAGGACCGCAAAGAATGGTATATTGGCATTGCTAACAGTAGGGATTTGGTACACTGGAATAAAAAAGGGGATATCAAAGGTCAAAAAGGAACTGTGGAAGAAAAAGGCATTTGTGCGCCGGGAGCATTGGTAAAAGACGGTGTTTTGCACCTTTTTTATCAAACCTACGGGAACGGTAAATTGGATGCTATTTGCCACGCTTTTTCTACCAATGGTATTAATTTTGAAAGAGATGTCACCAACCCCATTTTTAGACCAAAAATAAGCGATTGGAGTTGCGGCAGGGCGATTGATGCAGAAGTGATTGCTTACAAAAACAACTATTTTTTGTATTACGCCACAAGAGACCCGGAATACAAAATTCAGCAACAAGGCGTAGCTGTAGCACCGATTACTGCTAATTTTGACCGCAACAGCTGGACTGAATTACCCAATATGCCCATGCTGAAACCTGAATTGACTTGGGAGAAAAAATGCATAGAAGCCGCATCTTGCATTCAAAAAGGGAAGTATTTGTACATGTTCTATGCAGGAGCTTATAACAATGAACCTCAGCAAATAGGAGTTGCCAGAAGCCAAGACGGGATTCATTGGAAACGGTTATCTAAAGAGCCTTTCCTGAAAAACGGCGAGGTCGGAGCATGGAATGAAAGTGAAAGCGGGCACCCCAACATTTTTAAAGCCCAAGACGGTCGATATTATCTGTTTTTTCAAGGCAATAATGACAAAGGAAAAACGTGGTATTTGTCTAAAGTTGAAATCGGTTGGAATAAAAAAGGACCTTATTTGAAAAAATAAAACCAGTAGCATATAACAAATGAAAATGTCCAAATTCACCATTAAAAATCTTAACTATAAGATTGTATTTCTCTCCATCTTAGGGCTTTCCGCCTTCATGGTAAGTTTTAGAAACCTCACTTTTGAACAACCCAAATTTTCTCTTGAAAACTATAAAGTGGAAGAAGGGTTTGAACTAAAGCTAATCGCTTCCGAGTCGTTGTTGAAAGCTCCCGTCAGTATGGATTTTGATAACAAAGGCCGTATGTGGGTGGTGGAAATGATTGGGTACATGCCCAATCTCGAAGGCATCGGTGAGGAGATACCAAACGGCAGGATCAGTATTTTGGAAGACGTAAACAAAGACGGCGTCATTGACCGTTCCAAAGTCTTTTTGAATAAACTCGTTTTGCCGCGCGGACTGGCTCACGTCTACGGCGGATTGTTGTACGTGGATGGTCCCAAACTGTGGTTTGTAGAAATAAACAACGACAAGCCCGGCAAAAAAACACTGGTCGACCCGGTCTACGCCGAAGGCGGCAACGTAGAGCATTCTTCCAACGGATTGATGATGAACATTGACAACTGGATTTACAATGCCAATTACAATTTCAGGTATCAGTTAAAAAATGGGAAATGGGTAAAAGAACCCACCTCAAACCGGGGTCAGTGGGGGATAACGAAAGACAATTTTGGACGACTGTACTACAACAACAACAGCACCCAGTTACAGGGCGACTTTGTGTTGCCCAATAAAGTGATTCGGAACCGTTATTTTAAGCCTACCATCGCTGAAAATCAACGATTGACCAACAATAAGGTATTTCCAATTCACCAAACCTCGGTCAATCGGGGGTATCAAAAAGGAGTTTTGGACGAAAAAGGAATGCTGGTGGATGTGACCGCAGCTTGCGGTCCTTTGGTGTATCGGGGAGGGGCTTTTCCAGAAACGTACAATCAGAATGCGTTTGTCTGTGTTCCGGAAGCCAATTTGATCAAACGAAACATTCTCACCTTTAAAAGCACTCAAACTGCTGCTAACCAGGCCGTTGAAAAGACAGAGTTTATCGCCTCTACCGATGAAGGTTTCCGTCCGGTCAATCTGTTTAACGGACCCGATGGGGCCATGTATATTGTTGATATGCACCGGGGCATTATTCAACACAAGGCGTATATTTCGCAGTACCTTGCCGAACAGTTGGCCGCTAAAAAACTGGATACGTTACAGAATGCGGGGCGAATTTTGAAAGTAACCCACAAAGAAACCAAACTCAATCCCGTACCTGATTTATCAAAAGCCTCTGCTGCTCAATTGGTGACGTTGCTCAGTAATCCAAATGGCTGGTTACGAGACCGTTCGCAGCAATTGTTGATTCAAAAGAAAGACCCTTCGGTGGTTAAAAACTTAATGGATTTAACCAAAGTAGCCAATGATTTTTCAACGTCCATTCATGCTTTGTACGTATTGGATGGGATAAATGCGCTGACCTTTGACGTTCTGAGCGATGTGGTAAAACAGTCAAAACAGCCCGAAACCATTGCCCATGCATTAGGACTGTTGGAGCGTTTTGCAACCACGCAGCAGGTGGCGAAAATGAAAGAGAACAGCACCCAATTGTTAGCTCAAAACAATGAGACTATCGACCTTTATTTGTCAATATCCCTTGCTCCCTGGCTCAAATTGTCTGAAGCGATATTCCTGCCCATTCTCTCAGAAATAGAAAAAAAATACGCTGACCGACGCATCTTTCAGGAGGCCATTGTCAGCAGTCTGGAAGGAAAGGAGGAAAACTATCTTGCTACTCAGAATCCCAATTCGATTCTTAAAAGCAATTTGACATTGGCCGTCAATAATCACCAAAAGAAAGAACTAAATCCCATTTTTGTCAAGGAAACGAATGTGGTGGACAACAGAACAAAAGGCTTGCAACTGTTCAGAAGCATTTGTGCTACCTGTCACGGGGCCGACGGTAAAGGCATTCAGGACTTGGCGCCGCCGCTTAAAGAATCCGAATACATTGACGGTTCGATGAAGCGTTTGGCCGCCATCATTCTGCACGGCGTCAGCGGGCCGATTCATGTCAATGGGAAACTGTACAAATTAAACAACGAAATGCCGGCGCTTATCAATAACAAGTCCATCAGCGATCAGGACATTGCGGACATTATTCGATTCACCCAGAATGCCTTTGCGAAAGTAGGAAAAGGTATCTCTACTGATGATGTTAAAAAAATGAGAGAGAGAAAACCCGCAGGAAACGGTATTTTGACCGAAAAACAATTGATGGAAGATGATTTCGAAAAGTGATTACCTACAAAATAGTATGAAACTAAACACCCTTCTGTTCTTTTCAATTGTCTTTCTATCAGTAATTTATACCAACGCACAGCACGTTGATTTTTCTAATAGACTCAATGCGAAAGCTTTTAATCCATCTACGGTAAGTTGGTACAATACGCCAGCCAAAAAATGGGACGAAGCCCTGCCTGTCGGCAATGGCAGATTAGGTGCAATGGTTTTTGGACGAAGTGGCGAAGAACGGATTCAACTCAACGAAGAAACCTATTGGTCAGGAGGGCCTTATTCTACGGTTGTAAAAGGCGGTTATAAAGTGTTGCCCGAAATTCAAAAATTAGTTTTTGAAGAGAAATATTTAGCGGCTCATAATCTATTCGGGAGAAATTTGATGGGTTATCCTGTTGAGCAACAGAAATACCAAAGTCTTGCCAATCTCCATTTGTTTTTCAAAAACCAAGATTCAACCACCGAGTACAAACGATGGCTAAATTTAGAAAGTGGAATCACTTCTGTTTCGTACAAATCAAACGGAATTGCCTATCAACGTGAGGTGTTTGCCTCCGCTCCCGACCAAGTAATTGTCATTCGGCTGACGGCAGATAAACCGGGTAGCATTTCTTTCAAAGCCAATCTCAGAGGGGTGAGAAACCAAGCCCATTCCAATTACGCAACCGACTATTTCAGAATGGATTCGTATGGCTCAGACGGACTGGCTTTGACAGGCAAATCGGCTGATTATATGGGTGTGGCAGGAAAGCTAAAATACGAAGCCCGAATAAAAGCTATTCCCGAAGGCGGAACGATGAAAACTGATGGAGTGGATTTAATCATCGAAAATGCCAATGCCGTCACCTTGTATTTTGCTGCGGCTACCAATTTCGTGAACTACAAAGACGTGAGTGCCAATCAGCACCAAAGAGTAGATGATTATTTTAAAAAGATTCAAAACAAATCCTATACCACCATTTTGGAAGCCGCTGTGGCTGATTATAAACACTATTTTGACCGCGTTTCGCTTCAATTACCCACCACCGAAAACTCATTTCTTCCTTTGCCCGAACGAATTCAAAAAATACAAACAAGTCCTGATCCCTCACTGTCGGCACTCAGTTATAACTTCGGCAGGTATTTGATGATTGGGTCTTCTCGGCCTGGAACTGAGCCTGCTAACTTACAGGGTATTTGGAACGATGACATGAACCCGTCGTGGGATTCAAAATACACGACCAATATCAATACCGAAATGAATTATTGGCCTGTGGAAAGCAGTAATCTTTCTGAATGTGCGGAGCCATTGGTTCGCTTCATCAAAGAACTAACCGACCAAGGTACACAAGTTGCCCGGGAGCATTATGGCGCAAAAGGCTGGGTTTTTCATCAAAATACTGACGTATGGCGCGTGGCCGCCCCCATGGACGGCCCTACGTGGGGGACATTTACCGTAGGTGGTGCTTGGCTATGCACCCACCTTTGGGAGCATTATCAATACACCATGGACGCAGCATTTCTCAAAGAAACCTATCCATTGATGAAAGGCTCTGTGCAGTTTTTTATGGATTTCTTAAAGCCACATCCTAATGGTAAATGGTTGGTAACCAATCCTTCTACCTCGCCCGAAAACTTTCCTGATGGCGGGGGCAACAAGCCTTATTTTGATGAAGTAACGGCAGGGTTTAGAGAAGGCACAACGATTTGCGCAGGTTCTTCGATAGACATGCAAATTCTCTACGATTTGTTTGGCTATTACTTGGAAGCTGCTGCCATTTTGGGCGATAATGGTACTTTTGTGCAGCAGGTAAAAGCCGCACGAGAAAAATTAGTGCCGCCCCAAATCGGCAAGGATGGTTCATTGCAAGAATGGGCCGATGACTGGAAATCGTTAGAAAAAAATCACCGACATTTTTCACACATGTATGGCCTATACCCAGGCAAGGTATTGTACGAAAAAAGAACGCCTGCTTTGATAGAAGCCTACAAAAAAGTATTGGAGGAAAGAGGAGATGCCTCCACGGGCTTTTCAAGGGCATGGAAAATGGCACTGTGGGCAAGGCTGGGCGATGGCAACAGGGCCAATAAGATTTACAAAGGCTTTATCAAAGAACAAAGTTGTATGTCACTGTTTGCTCTTTGCGGAAAAGCCCCGCAGGTGGATGGTACATTTGGTGCTACTGCCGCCATTACCGAAATGTTGCTGCAATCACACGATGGTTTTATCAAATTACTCCCCGCTTTACCCGACGATTGGGGTTCGGGAGCGTTCAAAGGCGTATGTGCCAGAGGGGCTTTTGAATTGGATTATGTTTGGGAAAATAAGCAAATCAAGCAATTGAAAATTACCTCAAAAGCGGGTGGACTTTGCCGATTAGAAGCCTTACCCAATGTAAAGATTACCCAAAATGGTAAAACGGTAGCATTTCAAAAATCACCCAATGGAATCATCGAGATTAAAACCGTGAAGGGTGACGTGTATGTTGTTGAGTAAATGTTGTAATTTGATATTGTTTCCTTCTTTTTAACATTTTTACCCTAATAAAATGAGTAAGCACCTATCCCTTTGGCTATTCTTTGCCGTAGTTATTTTGTTGAATAACAGCGCATTTGGGCAAAAGTCAACCAAAGTGCTGACCTTGGAAGACATCTACAAAAACAACTTGTACAGCGCCAAAGGATTTGGGGCCATCCGATGGATGAAAGACAATGCTGGCTATTCAACGATTGAAAATAATGCATCATCTCAAGGGAACGAAATAGTGAGATACGAGGGAAGACCCTCGTGAGTGCAACCCAACTCACGCCTACGGGGGCATCAAAATCGTTGGTAATTGCCAATTATAGTTGGTCAGAAGACAACACCAAACTTTTGATTTTTACCAATACACGTAAAGTTTGGCGACAAAATTCGAGGGGAGATTATTGGGTTTTAGACCTCCAAACCAATAAATTGAGCCAACTTGGCAAAGGATTGGAAGAGGCTACGCTGATGTTTGCTAAATTCTCGCCCGATGGCACACGTGCTGCCTACGTGAGTAAACTCAATATCTATGTAGAAGACCTTATTTCTGGTAAGAGTACAAAATTGACGACCGACGGCGGTGGCAATATCATCAATGGTACTTTTGATTGGGTTTACGAAGAAGAACTTGATTGCCGAGATGGTTTTAGGTGGAGTCCCGACGGAAAGAACATAGTCTACTGGCAGTCGGACACCAAAAACGTGGGGACTTTTTACATGATTAACAATGTGGACTCTATTTATTCAAAACCCATTCCGTTGCCTTATCCCAAAGTAGGAACGGCCAATTCTGCCGTAAAAGTAGGGGTGATTTCGGCTTTGGGTGGTGAAACCGAATGGTTTAATGTACCTGGCGACCCAACAAATAACTACTTGGCTCGCATGGAATTTATTCCGGCATCCGACGAAGTGATGATTCAGCAATTGAACCGTTTGCAAAACACCAATACTGTCTGGATCGGAAATACCAAAACGATGGCTCTGAATATCATTTTGACCGATAAAGACGCTGCCTATTTGGATTTGCACGACAACATTGTTTGGCTGGAAAACAATCAATCTTTTACGTGGACAAGCGAAAAAGATGGTTGGCTACACCTCTACAAAATGTCGAGAGATGGCAAACAATCAAGCGTAATCACGAAAGGGAATTTTGATGTAGTGAATATCAATTGCATTGACCCTAAGGGAGGATACGTGTATTACATCGCCTCGCCCGAAAACTTTACCCAACGCTACTTGTACCGAAGCAGAATAGACGGCAAAGGCGAAGCGGAACGAGTTTCTCCAAAAAATTTGGCTGGCCAACACAGTTATCAGATTTCTGACGATGCCCAATATGCCATTCATACGTTTGAAAACGCGACCACACCCCGAAGAATTTCGCTTATCAATCTCAATACGCACACAGAAATCAAGCTTTTGCAAGACAACGCGGACTTAAAAACCAAAATGAAAGAACTGGCGCTGCGTCCCAAAGAATTTTTTAAGGTGGACATTGGAGAGGCGGTTTTGGACGCTTGGATTATTAAACCTAAGTCTTTCGATCCAAAGAAAAAATACCCCGTTATTTTTCACGTTTATGGCGAGCCCGCTGGCTCAACGGTACAAGACAATTGGGGGACGGGCGACAATTTTTGGCACCAATACCTCGCCAACCAAGGCTATGTAGTGATGAGCGTGGACAACCGAGGAACCAAAGTGCCGAGAGGCCGTGATTTCAGAAAGTGCATTTACCGGCAAATTGGTCTTTTGGCGGCTGATGACCAAGCCAAAGCGGCCAAAAAAATCATAACGATGTATCCATTTGTTGATGCCAAACGCATTGGTATTTGGGGATGGAGTGGCGGAGGTCAAATGTCGCTCCATTGTATGTTTCGCCATGCTGATGTCTATAAAACGGGCATTGCGGTGTCTTTTGTAGCACATCAAACCCTTTATGATAACATTTACCAGGAAAGATACATGGGCTTACCTTCTGACAATGTGGAAGGCTACAGAGAAGGCTCACCTGTGACGCACGCCGGCAAACTAAAAGGAAATTTGATGATCATACACGGTACCGCCGACGACAACGTGCATTATCAAAACTTTGAATTACTGGCCAATGAATTAATCAAAAACAACAAACTTTTCAGCATGTTGTCTTATCCCATGCGCGACCACGGCATTAGTCAGCGTGAAAATACCACGTTGCACATGCGGCGCTCGATGGAAAAGTTTTGGAAAGACAATTTGTGAGACATGTCATTTTATTTTGAAAATCCTGATTGTAGCATTACTTTATTGTGGTCTGTGTTCTCACGGACTTGCTATTTTGTTAGCTGAAAAGAAGGTCTGTGGAGACACACGGAGTAGCTCTTACCTCACTTTGTCATACCGAAGGTATTTACATCAGGGGCTTTCACTGTCTGTTTGTTTTAAATTGCTTTCCACTGTCAAGCCGTTTATTTTATGTTCTTTTAAATCTCTTAATTGTATGTCTATTGCTGTGTCGTTGGCTTTGATGAAATATTTCATTTCAGAAAGTCCAAAAACATTTACATTGTCGTGTCCTGAAACGTAACTGTTGCTTTCTATATAGTTTCTGTCATTGAACAATATATTTTCAATGTCGTTAGTATTTAAAATTTTTGCGTTGCCAAAATTGTTTTTGTATGAATGTCCAATTTTGTTGATGAAATTATTGTTTGGAATTGCTGAGTATGGGTGTAAAACAACCAAATAGTCCTTTGCCCTGCTGATTGCAACATTGTATATGTATTCTTTTGATAACAATGCTTTTTCGTGGCTTGAAAAGAAATAGTTATTTGGATTACAAACAAAAAATACAATGTCACATTCATCGCCTTGAAAACCGTGAACCGTGTCAGAAATCACTTTTATGTTTTCAGAAATTCCGTAAGATGTTATCAATTTGTTGAGCAACATTGCTTGTGCTTTGTATGGTGCAATTAGTCCGATTGTCCATTGTTCGTCTTTGTTTGTGGTGTCAAAATATTTAATGATTTCGGAAACTAAAATTGCACAATAAGTATGATATGAACTGTAAAACAGTTTATTTACCCTGTAAATAGAATTGTCTTGGTTTAACGGAATATCTACAAAAGTTACGTTTGATGAAATTAAGCTTCTAAATTCTTCGGGCAACTGTTTTGCTTCTTTTCTATTTATTGCTCTGTCGTGCTTTAATAGACTTGAATAGGAGAGTTCACTAAATAATTGTCCAATATTGGGAACACTTCTGTATTGAGTTGCAAGATTTACAATGCTGTCATTATCTCTAATCACCTGTTCTTCGGGTTTAAAACTTTCAAGATTCATCATTTTATAAATGTTCTCGTCTTGAAAGTCAAAATTTTCTAACTCTTTTTCATCAATTTCAATAACAGGCGGAATTTGTTTTGGGTCGCCTGCAATAATGAAATTTGTATCTGGATTCGTCTTGAACAATGCCATTATTGCAAAAGTTATGTAATGCAAACCTGTCATTGATGATTCATCAAAAATTACATAATCCCACTTATATTGAAACAATAAACCGATTTCTTGGATATCAAAATATGGCAAACGGTGAATTGTTGATGCTACAACACTTATATCTTCAATATCCACATCATTCAGCGTATCTCGGTAAATAGCTTCTTCCTCTAAGTCTGGGTCGGTTGGGCTACTCAATCGTATAGCAAAGATATCCGAGTCTATATCCCAAAGTTTTTTACAAACTACGTCCGCAGCCTTGTTAGTTGGCGTAAGCACCAAAATTTTCGCATTTGGATTTTCAATTAAAATGTCGTTTATGTTATTGCATAATGTTGTTGTTTTGCCTGTTCCAGGTGGCCCATAAATGTAATTTAAAGAAGGCATTGCTTCTTCAATATCTTGCCACTCGTTAATATTATGATTGTTTGTAAATGCTTTGTATAACCTGTCGAGCAAATCAATTACTGGTGTAAAGTTGATTTCAACTTTAAATATGTTTGAAAGTCGTGATAGCGTATTACTTGACAAGGGTTCACGGCAATAAATCAATAAATCTTGCCCTTTTTTAGAAACGCCTTCAACCGTTATATTTTCTCTTTTGCCACCTGCAAAAACAAGCGAAACTTTAAAATCGTCTGCATTTTCAATTTCAGGCGATATGTAACTACTTGCACCACAAAGTAAAAAGTATTTATTGTCTGTTTTGTAGGGTTTAATTTCTTGAAACGAAATTGATTTTTGTTTCTGTGTGCCTTGTTTTTCTCCGTATGTTGTAAGTAACTGCAAGTATGCCTTAAACCAATCGTAAGAGTATTTTACACTTTTATCGATGTTTTTAGCTAAATCAACTCTGCTTTTCTTGATTTCAAGTTGATTTTTTAAATCTTCAATTCCTTTGGCAAATTCTTCGTCAAAGTTTATTTCGGGCTTATTTTCAATTTCTTGACTTTCGTTTTTCTTGACTTTTTGTTTAGGTGTAAATTCACTTTGTAAATCGTCTAAATATTTGATAGTCTTTTCAATTTTTGATAATTTAGGAGTTGAATCAACTGAATCATTTGAATTTGCATTTTTAGGATTAGTTAAATTATTACTATGTTGTCTTGCTTTATACTCATCTAACAGTTTTTTTGCAAATTCCGCTTCTTCTTCACTTTCAAATTTAGAGGCAATTCTTTCGGTTTTGGATAATATAACAGTTGGCTTAAACCCAAGTAAACGTTCTAATTCTGGATTACATTGGTAATCACTTGCTAATTCTTGAATAGTAATTTTATTTGGGGCGACAAGTTCATTGTTATTTGATAATAACCATTTTTTTGTTTTTAATAGAGTTAATGTAGTGGCTTCAAAAGATTGACGTTGTTGCGAATAATAAAAATATCTGTGTTCTCCTTTTAATTCTGAAAGTTGCAGTTTTCCTAAATACCGCCATAATAACAAAGATTTATCTATTTCAATTTTATTCAAAACTTCCTTACAACCGTCTATTATTCTGTCAAATGTGCCTTGTCCGCTGTGACCAGAAGTTCCATCTATTAAACTATCTCCCCGATCAGATTTTATTTTGCTTCTTTCTTCCCAATCATTCCATTCAGTAATTTCTCGTTTCAAAATTCTTGGCAAATCTACAACACCAAGTTTGGTTAAAAATTCTTTCAACAAATGCTTGTCTTCTTTGTCTGTAATAAAGCTGTGGTAATCTTCCAAATCAACAAACTTGGTGTCTGGTTTTGTTTCAAAATATTTCAGTAGCTCATCTGTTGGATAATAGATTGTATTGGCTAACCCTCTATATCTCGTCTCGGTATCATTCGTCTTACACAAAATAAATGACTTGTCTTTTATCGAGCTAATAAAATCTTCTGGTCTTCCTTCTTTTTTCCAATATTTAAAAAACTGTTGGAAGTGTGGTCTCGTATCTATACCCTCATCTGTGTTATATAATGGCAAAATAGAGTTATAGATTTCATCTTTTAAACTTGGTTTTTTAATTCCGAAGTGTTCAATAAATTCTTTAGTCTTTCGGTTTGTCAGCAATACTGGGTCAATGGTTTTGCAAGTCGCATTTGTTTCGTCTAAGGGCAAAAACAAAATACCGTGCAATTCATTGCCCTTTTGTTCAAATGCAGGAACTGCATTTCCTTGTGTATCTTTAAAAATAGGTTTTGTTTTGAATTTATCTTGGTATGATTTTCTTTCAGACAAATATTCGTAAAACGTATGAAGCCATTCATTTGATTGACTTTTTATAAAATTGCTTGTTATTAAGTCAGCAATCTTATTTTCAAAGTCCAAATTTGATTTTATCAAATTTGGTTCTTTTCTGTCCCAAGACCTTTCTGAACCACCGTCAATATAATCTGTAATTTCTTTGTCTTTTGTTCTACCGATTGTTGAGAAAACCCACTTTGCGTTTTTATTTTTGACTAATTCTGCAAGTTGTTCGTTAGTGAACAAGTTTGCCAAATCAGGCGAATCAGCCCAATATGCGTTTGGC
>NZ_JAIXST010000287.1 GCF_027484545.1 Runella sp.
GGCTTGGGCATTTTTTCCCATTCATCTAACTTGGAAAGTAGAATTTCTGTCGCTTTTTGTTTGTCCATCGTTTTTTGTGGCTAATTTAGTATTGCTCTGCATTTATTCGTACACCCCTGCAAAGTAGTTCATAGCTTTACTAAGGAAACTCGCATAAGCAGGTTGTGATTGACCATTTACCTGTGTATAACGCTCATCATCCACATACAACTGTCCCAATCCTGCATAAGCTTCCGCCTGTTTTTCAGCAGTGCCGTGCGTTCCCCAAAATTTGCGGATATTTTCGTAATGCCGCGCTATCTGCTCCTGTACTTTAGGGCTTGTGGGGTCTTCATTCATTATTGAAAACAGAGCGGTAGCAATTTCTTTTTGCTCGTCTTTCAATTGCTCAAAATGGGCTTTGCTCAATTTCCGAAGGCTGTTTTCTGATTTTTCCATGGCATCGGCGCCCCATTTTTTCTCGGCCTCATTTCGGTAGGCTTCCCCTTGTTCTTTCGGAAAACCCTCGTATAATTCTTCGTGACTTAACATGGTTTTTTCGTGTTTTAAGTAACCAATCGTTTTATCAATCGTTTCGAGCATGGTTTCGATTCGCTGCTGCTTGGAGATAAGTGCCATTTTATGGCCTTCAAGCGCCTTGACAAGGTTGAATTCGACATTATCCAGTATTTCTCCAATTTCCTTTAGCGGCATATCAAGCTCTCTGAAAAACAGAATTTGCTGAAGTCGCAGGAGTTCCTTTTCTCCATACATTCTGTACCTTGCTTCCGTTCGTAAAGAAGGTTTCAGCAGGCCTATTTGGTCGTAGAGATGAAGTGTGCGTACACTTACTCCAGCC
This sequence comes from Runella sp., assembly GCF_027484545.1. Taxonomy (GTDB): domain Bacteria; phylum Bacteroidota; class Bacteroidia; order Cytophagales; family Spirosomataceae; genus Runella. The sequence continues at coordinate 839 of NZ_JAIXST010000287.1, forward strand.
AATATTGCCAGTTTTTTCACCGAATACGCTGCCATTTTTGCTGTTTTTGGATTGACAATGCAAATAAAGGGGATGACGTAAGGTTAGAGTCAAGTGTTTTTTGATAAATTTAAAACAACGCGAATTTTTCATTTAGAAAAAAAACATTCGTCAGTAATTACATTCAATTCATAGGTAAAATGAATAAAAAACGCGGATACTTTAAAAGTAAATAAGGTTAAAGTGTTGAAAATGAGATGTAAAATCGACTAAGTGGTGTATGAAATGCAGCTGAAAAAATTAATAAAAATCTTCACCCGACTGGTTTGTATATTTGTAATTATAAAATTCAGCATCCCTAAAGCAACCATCTTATGTTTATTAGAGTGTTTTTTGTGCTTCTCCTTAGCACCGCAATCGTTCAGGCCCAACAGGCTTTATTTCCAACAAAAGGCATTCAACCGGCTATTTGCGTGGGTGAAAATGAATCCGTAGAAATGGTCTTTGGGAAAAGAAATGAATTCTATTACACTGCCTCGAATGATAAAGGAAAAACCTTCGCCTCGCCCGTACTCGTTGACAGCTTGCCGGGCTTGCATTTGGGGGTTTCGAGAGGGCCGCAGATTGCCTCCGGTTTGAACTCTACCGTGATTACTTCCATTGATAAACAAGGTAATTTGTATGCTTCCATACTCAATCGTAAAACCAATAAATGGCAAAAACGACTTAAAATCAATGATGTAACTGATATTGCTAAAGAAGGTTTTAATGCCTTAACAAGCGACGGAAAAAACACTTTTTTTGTAATTTGGCTGGATTTGAGGGAAGATAAACAAAACAAAATTTACAGAGCGTTTTCAAAAGATGGAGGCGTTACATGGAGTAAAAATAAACTCATTTATCGTTCCCCGGATTCGACCGTTTGTGAATGTTGTCAACCTTCGATTCTCATGAAAGACAACCAGATTTTTATCATGTTCAGAAACTGGATAGATGGCTCACGTGATATGTACGTAACCACTTCAAACGATAGTGGCAATACGTTTCAACCGGCCGAAAAAATGGGATTGGGAACTTGGAAATTGAAAGCCTGCCCGATGGATGGCGGAGGAATCAGTGTTACTAAAAGCGGAGTATTGACTTCGGTCTTTCGTCGGGAAAACCAATTGTTTACTGCAAAACGTGGGGAAGCCGAACAGCTTCTCGCGTCGGGTAGAAATGCGTCCATTGCCACAAGTGACCAAACGGCCTTTATCACTTGGCAGGATCAGGGCCAAATTTGGCTGAGTCAAACCGGACAAGAACAACCGGTAAGTTTGGGAATGGGCAGGTATCCAAAAGTAATCATGCTCAATGACGGGGAAGCCCTTTGTGTTTGGGAAGAAAAAGAAACAATAAAAGGAATGATTTTGAGTGCAGGCAAAAAATAAACGGTCTTACTTCTTTGTCAAAAACTTTAAATACGTAATAAGAAAGGGGATTTATGGCTTATTTTGCTGATTGTTATCATACCAAATGGATCGTTTTTCCGATACCTTCATTGAGGTAAAACTTAAAAACAATCCAATGAAAACAATTAAATTATTCCACATTGGGACATTCATGGCCCTTGTTAGTTTTGTATCAACACTTTCATTTGCTCAGGCAGATTACAAACACCCCATCCATATTGGCAAAGATGGAAACATCAAAGACAATAAAGGGGCAAGCGTAGGTATGGTAACCAAAGACCAAATTATCAAAGACCATCAGGGAAATAAAATCGCCTTTATGGACAAAGACGGCAATTTGGTTGACGCTAAAACGAATAAAAAAGTGGGTAAAATGGGGAAAGACGGAAAGACCTATTACAATATAAAAGGAGAGGTAGAATTCACGGTCAGAGATAACCCCGACGAAACGTGTGACATTGTAGATGCCAAAGGGAAAGTGGTTGGCAACGTACACGATAGTTTGAAAGGAATTGCCTGCGCCATCCATTGCTTTCACATGGATAAAAAAGTAGCGGGCACTCACATGAAACACTAATAGTAGCCGGGTGAGTTATGCAAAGTAACTCGCCCGAATTTTTTTATCCAAAAATCAGTTGTAGTGGCTATTTGCTGATTTTTAAAGCCAACTCTAAACGCTCTGCGGCGTTGTCCCAATTAAGAAAGTTGAACAATTCATCCACAAAATCAGCTCGTTTATTCTTGTATTTTAAGTAGTAAGCGTGTTCCCACACATCAATGACCATCAGCGGCACTATGCCCCAAACGGTTAATTTTTCGTGATTTTCCACTTCCAACACGACCAGCCGATTACTCATCGGGTGAAAACCTAATAAGCCCCAACCGTTGCCGTCGACGTTTTTAGAGTGGTGTAACAACAGCATTTTGAGTTTATCAAAACTGCCGAAATCCTTTTCAATTCGTTTCAATAATTCGCCTTTAGGGTCTGTCTTTTTGTTGCTAATATTTGTCCAAAAAATCGTGTGCAACACATGGCTCGACAAATGAAGTGACAGTTTCTTAGACCAATAATCCACTCCTTCTAAATTGTTGGTTTCCAAGGCTTTTTTGATTAATCCCGTGGCTTTATTAGCCGTATTGACTGCTCCGCCGTGGTGAGCGGTATAGTGCAGTTTCAGTACATCGGCGGGCATAAAAGGCTCCAAAAATGTATCGGCATAAGGCAATGCTCCCAGTACAAAATTCCCCTGTTCGTCGGTCAATTTGTCCATGCCCGATTCGGCAAGCGAAGCACTGAATACGTCGTTGCCGGTCAGCGGGCTTGCTCCGGCAAAGAGCGATGTTTTTGCAGGAAGTCTTTGCGGTTCATTGTGTTAATGTTTGTTTGCTTGTTTTCTAAAATCTAAGTTTTGGAAGAAAAACACCCGTATCGAATTTATGTTTTTGAATTTGTTACCTGCTGCAAGTTGCTGATAAACATTCATATAGCCTAATTGTAAATGGGCGTGGCTGTTGAAATTATATCCCAATCCCACAAAAAGACGGTTTTGCTCGAATACGTTATAGACATTGTTTTTCGAGAGGTTTATCATCACTTCATTATTCAGCAACGCTGAAACCGTTTTGGCAGCAATGCCTTTTTTGCTCAATGGCACATTCAGAAAAAAATTGTAACGAATCCGCTCGTCGAAGCGGTAGCCTTCTGCCAGTTCGTTGTCGTTTTTTATTTTTCGTCGGAAACGTTCTTCCAATCGCACCCATTGCATCGTTTTGACTTTTCCGTATTTGTTGTGCAACTGTATTTGATGCCAAATTCGGTGTTCGGGCATTGAAACGTTGGTGTGACCTTCTTCGGGGAAGTGATTAATAAAAGCGTAGCCATTCGTAAACTTCAAGTCATCGTTGAAATAATACATCAAACCCAGTCGAATTATGCCTTTTGAGGGTTCTTTGACGAAATGCTCGGTAGTACGAAAATGGAAATCGCCCCAAAGTCCCCATTTATCTGAAAGGCGGGTTTGATTGAAGTATCCTGCCCAAACTTGCTGTTCGTCGGTGGCTTGACGGGAGGTTTGGGCAAAAACAGTGCTTGTCAATAAGCAAAAAACAATGATTTTTTTCATTTATTAGTAATTGTTAACGGTATGGGTTTTACTTTATAATTTCAACAAATATCCGAGTAGTGCCGCTGCAATGATGATCTGCGGCTCTTTGATTTTTTTGACGTAAATCAAGGCCAACACTGCCGCTACGGTGATGAGTGCCGTCGGAATGTCAATGATGCTTTGCATAGCAATGACCAACACCGCCCCGCCCAACGCCCCGCCCACTGCCGCCGTGATGCCATCCACAAACGCTTTGATAAATTTGTTTTTAGCGATTTTTTGAAAATACGGAGCGGGTAAAATCGTGAAAAGATAGCAAGGCAAAAAAGTAGCCAAAGCCGCCACGCACGCTCCCCAAAAACCATTGACCAAATACCCAATAAAAGCGACCGTGATGACAACAGGCCCGGGCGTAATCATCGCCACCGCCACGGCGTCCAGAAACTGCTGCTCGTTAAGCCAGCCGTATTCCTGCACGACCCCGGCGTGTAAAAAGGGCACAATCGCCAAGCCGCTTCCAAACACAAAAGCCCCTGCTTTGGCAAAGAAAACGGCAATTTTTCACAACGTCGCCGATTCGTATTCCCAAAATCCTATTTGTAAGAATATCAATCCCTGGGCAGTATTTGTGGGTATTTTGGGCGGAGCTTTGACAAACATGTACAACAAACCTGCCGCCACAAAAAGCAACACCTGTTCTTGTTTGGTGATAAACGTAACAGCGCAAGCTGCTATAAAAAACAACCAAAGCAGCCAATTGGTTTTTAATGACGGAAGCGTAAATTTTCCGATGGATTTTTGGGTGAGTTTGTACGAACTCAGGGCAATAATTCCAATCACCGCCGCCCCAATGCCGTAGAAAACCGCCTGCATCCACGGTAAACCGCCATATTGTTTGTAGGCAATGCCCAGCAAAAGCACCATCAGAAAGGAAGGAAGCACAAACGCAACCCCAGTCAGCGTTGCCCCCAAGATACCGTAATGCACGTAGCCCAAATAAATACTCAACTGGGCTGCCAAGGGCCCCGGGGCAAGTTGCGCCAATGCTAAACCGTTTTTGTATTCTTCTTCCGAAATCCATTGGCGTTTTTCCACCAAATCTTTGTGCATGTAACCCACCAACGCCACAGGTCCGCCGAAGCCTGCATAACCGAGTTTCAGAAAGTAGAGTGTTATCTCTTTTAAAGAATATGTATCAGTCATTGCTCTGTGTGGTTTTCAGGCAAAGTTTCACTAAACTGATTCTCCAAAATAGAACAGAATTAACCTTTTGTATATACTTTACTTTTTTGCGCGTTTTTTCTGAAATCGGAAGGGTTTTCGCCCCTGATTTTTTTAAAAATACGCGTAAAGTGGCTTTGGTCAGAGAAACCCGTAAGGTACGCAATCTCGGTCAGGCTGTGATTTGAGGTTTCCAAAAGCTCAATTGCTTTTTCAATTCGAAGCTTTCGGATGTATTCTCCGTAGCTTAGATTTTCAAAATATTTCGAGAATTCACGCGACAAATACGCAGGGTTGATGTCCAATTCTTTGGAGACATCTTTCAAGCTTAACGCCAGATTGGTATCAATTTGATCTTGCAGAATTTCTTTCAGTTCCTTTGCCCAAGCCGGTGTTTTTCTGTTGGCCGTACCGGCAGAGGTCAGTACTTTTTGAAATACATTGACCAATAGATCTTCAAACGGACCCTGAATGTGTTTGACCGCCTGAAGGTAGGTAGCCCAACTGTACAACGCGTCGTAAATCACCATACCCTGAGCCAAAAGCGCGGCATCGTCGGTAAAATTATGGGCAAGGCCGGCCGAAATAGCCCAAAGCCCGGCCGATTGAGCTGCAATTTCGTGTCGGTCCGTATCAGCGCCGCGTATTATCAGCGCCATCGTGTGAACGGCAGGGTCTTCAATACCATACTTTTCAATTAGACTATCAAAGGTGCAGTTTTCGCCAAAATGCGACAGTTCTACATTAGGAATGTCAAAAGGAATGGCGTTCAATTGCTGCGCTTTTGGGATAACCTCATTGAATGGGACATAGAGAAATTCAGCTTCCTTATCAATGAATTTTTTAATGAGCCAAGGGCAGGCAATTCGGTCAATCTTGGGTTTTTCGCGTGTTATCCATTTCATACATCCGATGGCTTCTGAGAAGTTTTCGCAAAAATATTCGATTTAGGCAGTAAAGGTCAATAAAAATCTCAAATCACTGGTTTGAAACTGCTCACTCAATTCTTTGCAAAAAGAAGAAGAGAGAGTCATTTGGAGGAAATCCTTTAGTCTATTGATTGTTAGGGTATTAGACAGGCTTATATCTTTGAAAAAAGTAAAAATATAACAGATAAACTCACTTTTACTTTCAAAATGTATTTTGTATAACTTTAACAATAAAGTTTTGTAATAAACAAATTAAAAACCATTGAAAATTTAAAAATCTACTCAGTACGTATTCTGTGTTATGTACTATAAATACGTCTACTTTAGCGTATTTTTTATAAAAAAAATTAAATATTTTGTTTGGTAATCTCAAAATGACTTTCTAACATTGCAGCGTCAAACAACTCATATCAAAAAAGAATTTTTAGCTTAGTAACGATTTCGTACCCGAGACTTTACACTGAGTACAACTGCTGCCAGCCGATTTGTAAACCACCTGCAAAAAGTCTGAAATTCGAGTAAATGCTTTTATATAAAAATGAAGTAGTCCGGCATCTCGATTATAAACCATCCTACTGTTTAAATTGAATTAATTACTTAGCGCATAGCTTGGACAATCAACCGCAGAAGACGGTGGTTGTCGGGTGCGAATTTGATTGTTCAACTATGCGCTAATAATAATATATAATTTCTATGGATTAAAAACTTTAAATTGTTTAAAAAACCGGCTCGGCGGCAACCGAACCGGCAAAGTTAAACCAAACAAAAGGCTCATTGGCAAATGATTAGGACAATCGTTGGAAGCGATTGTCAGACACTTTATTTTTTAATTTAACCGGTACAAAGTAATGAAAAAAAAACTACTCCTGTGGGGAATAGTCATTTGGATTCCATTTTTCGCACAGTCGCAAAATACACCGACAATAAATGCTACGGTTTCGGGCAAAATAGTTGACCTGAAAACAAGAGAACCTTTGATTGGAGCCGCCGTGCTCATCAAAGGCACCACCAACGGTTCAACGACCAATCCTGAAGGGGCTTTTTTGTTGAAAACAGGGCAAAAACTCCCTTTTACCTTAGTGGTCAGTTTCATTGGATACGAATCCAAAGAGATAATTGTGGAGAAAGATAATGTAGAAATTGCTCTTTCGCCCGACTCAAAACAATTGTCAGAAGTCGTGGTCGTGGGGTATGGCTCTTTGGAGCGCAAAAACCTCATCGGCTCCATTGCCAAAATTGACCCAAGCGAATCTAAAACCATTCAAGCGGGTAGCTTTGATGCCCAATTACAGGGAAAAGTATCGGGCGTACAAATTTCCTCCAGCACGGGTGTTCCCGGCGAAGTGGTTAATATTCGGGTTCGCGGTGCTACTTCCATCAATGCCGACAATGACCCGTTGTACGTAGTGGATGGCGTTTTTATCAATAACAACAGCCTTCAAACCATCGGAACGGGTGGAAAAGCCACCTCCCCTATTGCAGACTTGAACCCCAACGACATTGAAAGTATCGAAGTCCTGAAAGATGCCGAAGCTACGGCGTTGTATGGTTCACGAGGCGCCAACGGTGTTATTTTGATTTCTACCAAACGGGGCAGTTTTGAACAAAAACCGAAGGTAAATTTCAACGCTTCTTACGGACAGGCCAAAGCCACCAAACTGTGGGAGTTGACCACCGGCCCTGAACACGCGCAGTTGGTCAATGAATGGTGGATCAACACGGGAAAAGATACCCCTTCGCTCAATCGGACAGCGGCCAATCGCCCCTTCCGCCCCGTTTCTGAAGGAGGAAGAGGATTGCCCGAAGAACAGCAAACCTACGACCGTTTGAGTGAGTTGTTCCGCACGGCAAAATTGTCTAACTACGACCTGTCATTGGCAGGCGGAACCAAAACGACCAAATACTACATCGGTGGCGGGTATAATAACCAGGAGGCCATCATCAAACCCATTAAATTTCAACGGGCCAGTTTCAAGGTTAACCTAGACCAGAAAGTAAACGATAAAATTCAGGTGGGTGTAAGTAATAGTTTCACTCGTACCTACCGCAACCAAGCCCGCGCCGGCGATGGCCCCGCAGGAGGATTGTTGCAGGCGGCGTTGCATACACCTACGTACCTTTCACCCGTCAATGAGCAGGGTGTATTGGTGGGTCGAGCAGGTTTTGACAACTTGACTTTGCTACTTGATAATTACAACGTCAATTCAACCAGTCTTCGCTACATCGGAAATTTATACACCGATATCGAGCTGTTGCCTAATCTGAAATTCAGAAGCAGTTGGGGAATTGATTACAACAATTATAACGAATCCGAATATTGGAACAACCTGTTGATTTCGGGAAGCCCCAATGGATTGGCTACGTCGTCCATTACGCAGTTTACGACTTGGCTCAACGAACAAACACTGACGTATCGTAAGAAAATCGGAACCCAACATTCCTTTGGTGTTTTGATTGGAAATACGCTGCAAAGCGACCAACAAACCCGTACGTACGCAGAAGGACGCGGTTTTGCCAATAACCAATTTACTCAAATCTCCTCGGCAGCTACTACCGCCGGTACCCAAAGTTGGACAAAGAGCAATTTGGCTTCGTTCTTCGGAAAAGTGGATTACAACTATGCCGGTAAGTATTTGATTGATTTCAGCGTTCGCGCCGACGGTTCATCTCGGTTTGGAAACAATCGCCAATGGGGCTATTTCCCATCGGTAGGTGCCGGCTGGAGAATCAAACAGGAAAGCTTTTTGCGCGATGTCCAATGGCTGAGCGACCTCAAGATTCGGAGTAGCGTAGGAATTACGGGAAATCAAAACGGCATCGGAAACTTTGCTTCACAAGGATTGTGGACAGGTGGGGCATCGTATCAGGGAAGTGCCGGGATTGCACCACAGCAGCTCGGAAACTCCGATTTGCAATGGGAGCGCACGCGTCAATTCAATGTCGGTTTGGATGCTTCGTTGGCAAATTCGCGCGTTTCGGTTGAACTGAATTACTACAACAAATATACTTCCAACGGTTTGTTGCAATTGGCCCTGCCTGCGGCCACCGGTTTCAGCGGCTACTGGTCAAATTCGGCTGAAATCAGCAACAAAGGGGTTGAGTTTGTGTTGAATACAGTCAATATTCGCAAAGGCGGTTTCAACTGGACAACGAGTTTTAACATAGCTCAAAACGTTAATAAAATTGAAAAACTTCCCAATCCGCTGCGTTATGGAAGTCGTGATTTGATTTTGTTGCAACAAGGCACACCGCTCTATTCGTTTTGGGTGTACAAAGAACTGGGCGTAAATCCCGAGACGGGAAATGTGGTTTACGAAGATGTCAACAAAGATGGTCAAATCACCGTTGCTGATCGTCAAATCTTCGGAAGTATCTGGCCAAAATTCTTTGGCGGTTTGACCAACAACTTTACCTACAAAGGCTTTGATGCCAATCTGTTTTTCTCCTTCCAATACGGAAACAAAATCTACAATCATAACCGCTTCTTCGGCGAAGGCGGCGGTGCCCGCGATGCCGCTCGGGTCATTCTTGCCAGCAATAATGACCGTTGGCAAAAGCCCGGCGACATAACCGATACGCCTCGCCCTGACGGGGTTAACGTAAATAACTACCGCGACGGAGGAAGTCGTTGGCTCGAAGACGGTTCCTTCTTACGCCTTCGCTCGCTCAATATAGGCTATACCCTTCCCAAAACAATTACGAAAAGAATTGGAGCAGAATCACTGCGGGTCTATGTATCAGGTACTAACTTATTCCTAATTACCAAGTACACGGGCCTTGATCCTGAATCAAGTGCGAGCAGCGATCAAAACCAGCAGGGAATTGATTTGGGTACGCCCCCCCAGCCTCGCGGTGTGCAGGTTGGAATTAATATCTCTTTGTAATTCAGTTGTTTACAAAAATCAAAAAGTAATGAAACTTACAAATTATATACTGTCGGTATCTTTAGTAACGGTGCTGTCGAGTTGTGATAAATTTTTGGATGTAAAACCCAAAGAATCCATTTCAGACGCAGGTACGATTGTGGATAAGACCTCTGCCGAAACGGCCATCAGAGGAGTTTACAGCGGTTTAGCAAGCGGCGATTATTACGGAACCAGTTTCCAATCCATTGGATATTTGTCGGGTGATAATATTCAGTGGACGGGTTCACAATCGCAGGTGCAGGAGTTCATCAATAAAAAAGTAAACGCCGACAATTCCACCATCAGTGCTGCTTGGATTGCGATTTACCGCACCATCAATCGCGCCAACAATGTGATTGCCAAAGTTGCCACCGTGACCGACCCGCAATTGACGCAGGCACTCAAGGACCAGTACATTGGTGAGGCTTATTTTGTGAGAGCGTTGTCTTATTTTGATTTGGCCCGTACGTGGGGAGGCGTTCCGCTGATTACCAAACCCACTGTGAATCCGACTGATAATGTGGGAATTAAACGCAGCAGCCAGGCCGAAACTTACGCGCAGGTATTGAAAGATTTGGAAGCCGCCGAGCCCCTTCTTACCAATACAGTCGATCGTTTTCGCGCCACCCGCAAAACCGTTTGGGCCTTGCGTTCGCGCTATCATTTGTACCAAAAAGAATGGGCAAAAGCCGAAGAATACGCCGATAAAGTTATTACGGATGCTACTAACTATAAATTGCTGAAACCTTTCAGCGCGTTTTTTGCCAACGATGCCCGAGGTACAGCGGAGTCTATTTTTGAGATTTTTTACAACGGAACCACCGAAGTAAACAGTCACCGGGGACAATGGCAACCGCAAACCAACGGCGGAACGCGCCAATGGGCACCCAATGATGCGTTGGTTGCCTTGCTGAACAATACCTCCATCGGTGGTACTCGCAGTGCATTGGTAGCCAAAGACAACCAAAATCGCTGGTACGGCAACCTCTATTATCGCAATCCTGCCTCCGACCCCTCCTACATACTTCGCACGGCAGAACTGTACCTGATTCGCGCCGAAGCGCGGGCTCAACAGGATAAACTCACTACCGGTTTGGCTGATTTAAACCTCATCCGTGATCGCGCCGGTATTACGGCGAGTACGGCAGCAACGAAAGATGCACTCCTGTTAGCCATTGAAAATGAGCGCCGAGTAGAGTTTGCGCTGGAGCCGCACCGCTGGTATGACATTGTTCGCACGGGAAGGGCTGCTGCCGTTTTCAGCGTAACCGACCCCAATCGCTTGCTGTTGCCCATTCCCGTTCAGCAACTTTTATCGGATAAGTCTTTAGAGCAAAATCCCGGTTATTAGGCGCTTCAGACTTGGAATGTTTCAAAAACATTCCAAGTCTAACCTTCCTCTAGTTTTTTGACGAATAAAACTCAAAACTTACGAAAATGGCAAATCATCTAAACCTCGAAATTAATTCGGACTGGACAAAAACCGAGAAATTACTATTTCGCTTCTTCTCGCTTTATTTCCTCATTCAGGTTCTGCCGCTTGACGGGCGATTTTTCAAAAACCTCTTTTCTATCAATTGGTTGAGTATCTGCTACCGTGACCTATTTTATTTGTCACGGTACTCACCCTCTTTTGTGGGTAATGACAGTTTTATTAACTGGCTTATTGTGGCGATTATCGCCGGTATTGGAAGCGTGATTTGGACGTTGCGCGACAAAGAAGATACTGATTACGACAAGTTGTATTATTGGCTTCGGGTTGCGGTTCGGTATCGTTTGGCGATTGGAGTCATTGCTTACGGATTTATCAAGTTGTTTCCCTTGCAGGCTCCGTTGCCTTCCATCAGTAATCTCAATACCAACTACGGGGATTTTACGGCTTGGAAACTTTTCTCGTTGGGTTTGGAAGTTGTACCTAATTACCAATCTTTCTTGGGAGCGGTCGAAATTGTGGGAGGATTATTACTGCTCAATCGCAAAACCGCCACGATTGGGACGTTGATCATCATTCCATTTACGGGCAACGTGTTCATTTCCAACATCGCTTACGAAGGAGGCGAATACGTGTATAGTTTTTACCTGATTACTCTTGCGCTGTTCATTTTTGCGTACGATGGTCTGCGGTTGTTTACGTTATTTTCCTTGGAACAGCCTGCCGTACCTAACCGCTTTCATCCTCTGTTTTCGGAAAAATGGCAGAAGGCTCGTTTGGCGCTCAAAACCGCTTTTGTTTTCTTTTTTGTGGTGCTATATGGGTATAAAACCTACGCCGGCTACAAAGAAGGCCCCTATCAGTTTCCTACCAAAGCGGGTTTACCCAAAACGGAAGGTGTTTACAATGTCAGTGAGTTTAAGGTCAATAATACCGTCGTTCCTTATTCCAAAACAGATTCTACCCGTTGGCAGGATGTAGTTTTTGAAAAATGGAACACAATCAGTATTCGCTCCAATCGTCCCGTTAAACTGGATTTAACCAATACGGAAGAAATTCACGGAAACGACGCTGACCGTGATTATGAGTTTGCCGGTTCGCAGGGACGGCATTACTACAGCTACGAAGTAGATGCGGCAAAAAAGACGCTGTCGCTCAAAAATCGCAATGGTAACTACGCCGGCGAGACACTTAACTTAGACTTTACTCAACTTAATGATTCAACGATTGTGCTGAACGGAATCAACGAGCGCAAAGATTCCGTGTACGCTGTTTTGAACAAAATCAACAAGAAATACCTGACGTTTGAGGCTCAAAAAACGGGGCGTCGGCGTGGTCTAAAACTCTAACTTCTACCTTCAAAAACGTTTCAGACAATGGCTAAGGCATTAAGAATCACCTCCGAACAAATTGATTTAGGGCTGGGAGTAACGTCTCGTGTATCACAACCTAAATCTGTTGAACCTTTTCCCCAACACAACGAGCCAACACTCTCTCAGTCAACTTGGAAACCGTGGCAGAAAATCCTGTTCAGGATTGTGTTTGTCTTCTTTATGAGCATGTCGCCTCCCAATAATTTAGATTGGTACAAAGAGCTGTTCAACTTTGATTGGCTGCACCTGCATTACCGTGATTTATACGATGTTGCACGGTTTGGTTCCGGATTGAATTTTTTCGGGAATACCATTTTCGGCAGCAATTTGAATGGCTATGCCGTTTGGATTATCACGCTGGTTTTTGCCATTGTAGGGGGACTGGCTTGGACTGCAATTGCCAATTTTCTTAAAAAAGATTGCTCCGAATACAACCTGTTGTATTACTGGCTAAAGGTCGTTGTTCGCTATCGTGCAGGGATTGGTATCATCGGCTTTGGATTTACCAAACTCACTCCAACGCAACTCCCCTACCCTTCCTGGGGCGTTTTGAATTCCAATTTTGGTGATTTGACTTTGCAAAAAATCTATTGGCTTTCCATCGGGATTGTGCCTTGGTATGAGGTATTTACGGGTGTGGTGGAAGTATTCGCCGGGGCTTTGCTGTTCTTTCGGGCTACTACATTTTGGGGTGCTATATTGCTGTTTGGTGCCTTGGCTGACATCGTGTATGTCAACTTTTCCTACGACGGCGGCGTACACGTGTACAGCTCGTATTTTGTGCTGTTTTCGGCATTTTTGTTAGTAGATTATATTCCAAAACTGTACAATTTGTTGATTTTGGAGAAGCCGACGTTGCCTTTTACTTCCTACCCTGTATTTATCGAAGCTTGGCAACGGATTGCCCGTATTTCCCTTAAAACGGGTACAATTGTCCTTTTTTTACCCGTTTTTCTGTATTTGGCCGTTGTCAATTTTCTGTATGATCCGTACAAACAACCCGCGTTGAAGGGTATTTCTGAACTGCGCGGAAACTATAACGTGACGGAGTTTAGGCTAAACAATCAGGTCATTCCCTTTTCTCCTTTGGATTCTCTCCGTTGGCAACAGGCAACTTTTGAAAAATGGACTACGCTTACGTTTAAAGTCAACAAACCCGTCGAATTGGACTTGTCAAACGGCGGCGGGGCTTCCATGCGCGACATCAACCGGACGTTTGAATTAACGGGGGTCGCCGGCGGACAACGGGTATTTTATTACGAAGCCGATACGGTCAACAAAGTCCTGTATTTGCAGGATAAAAATCGGGGAAATCGTCAGGAGGGACGTGAGTTTTTGGGAAACCGGAATGACTTTGGCGGTGATGGACGCACCAATGCAGCTGCTAAAAAGAAGGGTGATAAACCCAAGGTTGATAACTGGATTCCTAAAGAAGCATTGGCTAATATTGGTCTGGAAGATTCAAAAATTGAGCCAATTGCCCGTTCAACCCGTCGTACAAAGGGAATTGAGGCCGAAACGCGTCCCACCAAACGCAGTCGGATGATTCTGAAATATGACGTTGTAAATGGAGGTGCGCGCGTGATTTTATCCGGAATCAACGAAAACAAAGATTCCATTCGAGTGGTCTTAGACCGCTATGACAAAAAATACGCGTTGTCGAGAAGTACGCTTGAAGCGGGGAAATACAATTAGTAGATTTTATTACCACACCATTTCTTTATAAACTTACTTTTTGTTCTTAAATTACCTATCCATTAACAAAATAGAACGTTTTAGAAAAGTAAAATCAGAATGCAAAAACCAATTGGAATTACATCAAAGTTGCTTTTTCAACTCCCAATCCTGATTTCAGTGTTGGGAGTTTTCTATGAAAAAAACTCGGGTACTGGTTCAGATACCCCCCCTTTATCCGCTTCTTTTTTTCAGCAATCCCTACCGCCCGTTAGTGGGTTCAACAGCTTTTCTGACACTACTCTCCTCCCCTCTTCTTTTGGTTTTGGGCGGCCGGCTACGCAAGCAGAGATTGATAAACTGGACATTGATGTTCGTCCCGATGGCAAAGGATTACCGACCGGTTCGGGGATTTCATCTAGGGGGAAACTTATTTTCGATGCAAAATGCGTGGCTTGTCACGGAGCAGGCGGAATCGGTGGCCCCAATGGTTCTTTAGTCACAACTACTGCAGATGCCAAGGAAAAACGCCCGGAAAAAACGATTGGCAATTATTGGCCGTACGCTACGACGGTATTCGACTACATTCGTCGGGCTATGCCTTTCAATGCACCAGGTTCGTTGACCAACGAAGAAGTGTATCATTTGACAGCTTATCTGTTGAATGCCAATAAATTAATTGATGAGAAAACCGTAATTGATGCGAAGTCACTGCCCAAAGTAGTGATGCCCGCTCAAAAATTGTTTATACCTGACGACCGCAAAGGAGGACCCGAAGTAAAATGAAAAATAAACTCATTCAGATAAGTCAGTTTACGGAGAAAATCTCCCGGCGTAAACTTCTCGGCGGTGCGGCTACCGCAGCCGTGGCCATTGTTCAAACGGCCAACGGACAAACCATTCAAAAAGCAATCCCGCAGGCGGCTTTGGCCGATGATGACCCTACCAAAAAAATGGGCATTCCTCCGGGAGAAATCGGTACGCGCTCGTCATTTGAAAAGTTAATTAAAGACCCTTCCGCCACCTCATCGCGGTCACCGTTGCAGGATATTTATGGAACGATTACGCCCTCTGATTTGCATTTTGAGCGAAATCACGGCGGTGTTCCAGCCATTGATCCCAACAAACACGAATTGTTGATTCATGGGTTGGTTGAAAAACCGCTTATTTTTAAAGTGGCTGATTTAAAGCGCTTTCCATCGGTTTCGAGAATTGCATTTTTGGAATGTTCGGGCAATTTTCGTTCGGGCAAAGAAGCGCTGAGACCTCAGGACATCTGTGGCTTAACCAGTCAAAGTGAATGGACGGGTGTAAAACTGTCAACGATTTTCAGAGAAGCGGGTGTTAAACCCAACGCCACCTGGTTTTTGGCCGAAGGAGGCGATGCCACCGTGATGACGCGCAGCATTCCCGTCAAAAAAGGCTGGGACGATGCAATTCTGGCTTATGCCCAAAACGGAGAAGCGTTAAGACCCGAACAGGGCTATCCGGTACGATTATTTTTACCCGGTTGGGAAGGAAATACGAGTGTGAAATGGCTGCGACGTTTGGAACTCTCTGACCAACCTTTCATGACCCGCGAAGAAACCTCCAAATATACCGAGGGAGTGAATGGAAAAGTCCGACAATTCAGTTTTGACATGGATGCGCGTTCTATCATCACTTATCCGTCCTACCCTCAGCACGTTGAAAAAGGGTGGATTGAGATTCGGGGCATTGCGTGGAGCGGTCGCGGTAAAGTAGTGAAAGTGGAAGTGAGTACCGATGCCGGAAAATCGTGGCATTCCGCCAATTTGCAAGACCCCATTCTGGACAAAGCGCACACGGTTTTTCGACATTTGTGGCAATGGAAAGGCGAAGAAACCGAAATCCTGAGTCGAGTAACGGACGAAACGGGCTACGTTCAGCCCACATTGAAACAATTGGTAGAAGCACGCGGAGAAACCGTAGGTTATCATTTCAATCCCATTACAGCTTGGCAAATCAAACGCGACGGTTCGGTTTTGTTCAAGCCCGAAACTTTTCGATAATTTTGTTAAGGCTTTTGTAATTAATGCATTATTGTAAAAGTCTGATTGTAACTATGAGCAAAACAGAGTACGATGCCATCGTTGTAGGCTCAGGTCCCAACGGTCTGGCGGCGGCTATTACCCTGCAAAAGTCAGGTCTTCATGTACTGTTGGTGGAAGGCAAATCTACCATCGGAGGAGGGTTACGAACGGCCGAATTGACTTTGCCCGGTTTTAAACATGATATTTGTTCGGCCATCCATCCCATGGCGGTGGCCTCTCCTTTTTTCAATTCCTTGCCCTTAGAAGAACACAGTTTGGAGTATATTCAGCCTCCCATTGCTTTAGCCCATCCTTACGATAACGGTACCTCTGCTATCCTGACCCATTCCATCGAAGAAACAGCTTCGTTGTTGGGAATAGACAAAGAAAATTATCTTTCATTGATTGGTCCGATTAAGAAAAATTTTCACTCGCTGATTCCTGAAATTTTAGGCCCGTTGCACATTCCCAAAAGACCGATTGAACTGGCTCAATTTGGACTGAATGCCTTGCAGCCGGCCACTTGGATTTCCAAACGGTTTCGTACTTCCGTTGCCAAAGGTTTGTGGGCAGGGATGGCGGCTCACTCGATTTTGCCACTCAATAAACTGACCACTTCAGCGATTGGATTGGTACTTTTAGCGGCAGGGCATAGTAGAGGTTGGCCCATTCCGAAGGGTGGTTCTCAGCAGATTGCCAATGCTTTGGCGAGTTATTTTACCTCTCTTGGCGGAAAAATAGAAACCAGCTTCAATGTTGAATCGCTGGCGCAGTTGCCGTCTTCCAAAGCGGTGTTGTTTGATATTACGCCCCGACAATTGCCGGACATCGTTTTTCCTCCATCTACAAATGGCAACTCGAAAAATACCGCTACGGGATGGGAGTTTTCAAGGTAGATTGGGTCATTGAAGGCGAAGTGCCTTTTACTTCTCCCAATTGTCGACAAGCCGGAACTCTGCATTTGGGAAATACTTTTGAGGAAATAACTGCTGCTCAACAGACAACCTGGAACGGCCGTTCTCCCGAAAAACCGTTTGTATTACTGGCGCAACAAAGCCTGTTTGATTCGACCCGTTCTCCAACAAAAGATAAAAATGTGGTTTGGGGTTATTGCCATGTACCCAACGGCTCCACCAAAGACATGACGGAAGCCATTGAACGTCAGGTTGAACGATTTGCGCCCGGTTTTAGGGAACGGATTTTGGCCAAACATACGTTCAATACACTTCAACTGGAAGAGCACAACCCTAATTACGTCGGCGGTGATATCAACGGAGGTGTCATTGATTTGGCACAATTGTATACCCGGCCGGCATTGAGGTGGTCACCGTATCGAACTTCGGCTAAGGGACTGTATATTTGCTCTTCTTCTACGCCACCGGGGAGCGGTGTTCACGGAATGTGCGGATACCATGCGGCAAAACGGGCACTGAAAGATATTTTTAACATCAAATTATAACCAATTCCTTCATCAACATGAAAAAACGTATCTACTTTACACTTGCCTTATTTCTAAGTGCTTCCATTGGATTTTGCCAAACCCCAATCAGAATTAACGAAAAATCTCCAACCCGACACGGTCCTGAAAAAGGCTCCCTCATCATCATTGGCGGAGGAACGGTTACTCCCGAAATTTGGAGCAAATTTGTAGAATTAGCAGGTGGAAAAGACAAAGCCAAACTGGTGGTGGTAACGGCTGCGGCAGGTGATACGGCCGCTTTGGATAGGCCGGCGGTAGAATCTTTGAAAAAAAATACGGGTGTAGCTCAGGTAACCCTTCTGCACACCAAAAGCCTCAAAGAAGCTAATAGTGAGGCTTTTGTGGCACCGCTCCGCGAAGCGACGGGCGTATTTTTTGTGGGCGGTCGTCAGTGGCGCATTGCTGATTCGTATTTGAATACCCTTACCCACCAAGCATTTCAAGAAGTGCTGGACCGTGGCGGGGTGATTGCCGGTTCGTCGGCGGGGGCCAGTATTCAAGGCTCTTTTCTATGGCGCGGAGATACCAAAGGTCCTCACATTTTGGTTGGTGATCATACCCAAGGACTGGGTTTTTTGAAAAATTCAGCCATTGACCAGCATTTGCTTCGCCGAAATCGGGAGTTTGATTTGGTGGAATTTATCAAACAATCCCCTGATTTAATTGGAATTGGATTGGATGAATCTACCTCGGTGGTGGTTCAAAAAGACTCATTGGAAGTACTTGGGAAATCGTACGTTGCGATTTATGATTACAATACCATTATTGGAAACGGTAATAAACATACGCTCAATAATCAGGAAGTAAATACAGCCTCCAATGGTCCGTTCTTCTTCCTGAGTAATGGTCAGAAATATGACCTTCGTAACCGTAAAGTGATTCAGGAAACACGTCGTCAATCCGTACAAACCGGGAATCGATAGGTTTTGAAAAGGGTAGGGGAGGAGCCTTTAAAAATTTAGGGTGAGTTGTTGTCCTTCGGTGGGGTGGCCATCTTCCAGATTGTGCAGCGAAACACCCAGCAGGCGGACAGGTTTTTCCAAAGGAAAATTTTCTTCCAGTAATTCAAACGTAATTTTTTCAAACAACACTTTTTCTCGAATCGGTAAAAAAGCGGAACGACTGCGAGTAATGGTTTGAAAATCGTTAAACTTGATTTTAAGCGTAACGGTGCGCCCGTATATTTGGGTACGGGTACACCATTTCCAAACGTCTTCAATGAGTGGGAGTATCCCTCTTTCCATTTCGGCCAACGTTTCCAAATCCTGTTCAAACGTATTTTCGGAGCCAACAGATTTACGAATGCGGTCAGATTCTACGGGACGGTCATCTATGCCTCGGGCAATGTTGTAGTAATAGCTCCCTATTTTCCCAAAATGAGTGCGAAGAAAAACCTCAGTTTTCGATTTAAGGTCTTCGCCCGTCAGAATACCCATTTTGTTCATCTTTTCACTCGTGACTCGCCCTACTCCGTGAAATCGCTCTACGGGTAAAGTAGCTACAAAAGTTTCGCCTTCGTTGGGTTGAATGACATAAATTCCATTGGGTTTACGGAAATCAGACGCCAATTTAGCCAGAAACTTGTTATACGATACCCCCGCTGAAGCCGTTAATTGCGTAGTTTCAAAAATGCGTTGTTTGATTTCGTGGGCGATGTGCGTGGCAGAGCGGATTCCTTTCAGATTTTCTGTTACGTCCAAATAGGCTTCATCCAAAGAAAGCGGTTCAATCAGAAGAGTATAGTCGGCAAAAATGCTTTTTAGTTGTTGAGAAACGTATTTGTAAGCTTCAAAACGAGGTTTTACAAACACCAAATGAGGACATTTACGGATGGCAATTTTAGAAGCCATGGCTGAACGAACTCCGAATTTTCGCGCTTCATAACTTGCTGCCGCAACCACACCTCGGTCTGAACTTCCCCCTACGGCCACAGGCTTTCCACGCAGGTCTGGATTATCACGCTGCTCAATAGACGCATAAAAAGCGTCCATATCAATATGAATAATCTTTCGGTTCATTTTGGAGAAAAACCATAAGTGCAAGTTTTGCACTTATGTGATAATCAATTTGTTTTCAGAAAGTTAACTCTATTTTTGTTTGAAAAACGAAAAGTTTGTACAAACGTAGGCGGGCTGATTTTTCAACTCATTGTAAAAGAAAAAATTCATAAGTGCAAAACTTGCACTTATGAATTAAAGTGTTGATTTTCAGTAAATTAAATATATTTTTTTAACTCTTTTACCTTTTGCACGATAACAGCGTAATCGCTTTTAGTGGACACATTAGTGACCAACCGGGCTATTTCTTTTTTCAGCTGTGCGCCTTCGTTTAAGAAGGGTGAAGGCAAGTTAGAAGCTGGTTCGGAGAGCACTTCAAGTGATTGAATGGAGCTGGCAGCAATGTCTTCTCTTTTGGCCAAATCCTGAACGGCAGTTCGACTCAAATTGGTAGCTCCTGCTAAAACCTGTTGCTGCAATTCAGGGGCGAATTTGGAGACGCCTGCGGCAAAATTTCCGTCGTTTTTTATGGTTCGCTGACTTACCTGAAATTCATCCGCCAATTGTTTCGACAAATCAATACTGCTTGCTTCCCGGTCGTATTTTCCCTGCCCGCCTTTTTCGCGGTTGTATCTTAAACCTCTGAAATAAGACATTTGCTCGGGAGTTAGATTTCGCCGTCCCAATTGAAAGTCAATCATGTAATCTTTGACTTTCTCAATATCCTCAAATTTCAGAAGGGCAATCTTATAGTCGATGTTGTACTGTTCACAAATTTTGTGGCGATTGTGGCCATCAATCAGTACGTACACCGTTTCCTCACCGTCTCCTAATCCTGCAATCTGATTTGTGGTTTCCCACACGGTCAGCGGGTCTTTACAGCCTTGTTTGAGTAAATTGGCTTCGAGGGTTTTGTATTCTTCGGCAGTTAGCGGGGTAATGAATTGTCGAAGTTCTTCACTGATAATAATCTGTTTTTTGATTTTTTCGATTTCGGAAAACGAGGAGGTGGGGAGCTGCGAACTTACTTTTTTCATACCCGCCATAAAATCCTTTGCCATACTTTTTTGAAGTTAGAGGGTGATAAGTTCTTTTGCCAAGTCCAGATACTGATTTGCTGAAAGGGATTTGGGAGAATAATCAAACAAATCTTTTTTAGCGACTTGCGACTGTTTGATGGTCGTGGACATTTCGATTTGGGAGTCAAAAATCTTAAAATGTCCATACACTTCTCGAATGTGGTCAATCATGTTACGATGAATACTTTGCTTTTTGTGAACCATCGTAAAAAAGATACCGCGAACACGCAGGGAATAATTCAAATGTTCTCTGATTTCAAGAATGCGATTAAAAAGGTTTTCTACGCCGTGATACGCGGATGCTTCGGGCTGAATAGGGATGAGGCACTCGTGCGAAGCCACTAACGAACACGTAGTAAGCACATTAAGCGCCGGTGGACAGTCAATAAGTATAAAATCGTAATTTTCAAGAAAGGGGGACAACTTATTGAAAAGCCTTTTTTCGCTGCCAATGGAATTAACCAGTTCTAACTCACGATACGCCATTTGAATGTCGGAAGGGGAGAGGTGGAGCAAAGGCTCTATTTCCAAAATAGGAAGCGGCCGTTTGTCCAATAATGAATCAATGACCTGTTCTTCGGGCTGATGAACCCCAAAACATTGCGATAAATTACCCTGCGAATCCATATCAATCATCAGTACCCGATTTCCGAGCAAACTAAGGGCTTTTCCCAAATTGATGGTAGACGTGGTTTTTCCCACCCCGCCTTTGTGATTGACAATGGAAATCACCCGTGCTTTGCTGAATAGTTCCTCGGTAAACCCGTAATCTCGAAGTATCGGCAGTAACTTTGCCAAATGTTTTTCATTGAGTTTGATAAGTCCGCCCTGGGCTTTATACAGCGTTTTTGAAGGTAGTCCTGCTTCCTTTTCAATCTGAGAATGATTGAGCGCAGGTTTCATTTGCAGGAAACGAAAAACTATTTCTTGTGTAATCATCGAGGCTTAGATTTTAGCTCGACAAAAATAGATACAAATCTATCATTATTTAAATTTTTAGATAAACTTTTATCTAAAAATCATCGACTAAAAACGAATTGAAAGGGTAGGAGGGAGTGCAGTCTTTTGCGAGAGAATCAAATTTTAGGAGACCACGTAGCAGAGAAATAACTGCTGACACCTGCTGACAAAAAAAGGAGTAGGAAAGCAAAACCTTCCTACTCTCCTACATTCCTAAACCCTTAACCTTAGAAAAATTTTTATCCATTATTCGTGTCTGTCTTTTTCGAGCCTGTTTTACTTCCCTGTTCAGGCAATGATTCAATACGTTTTTTATTACTATAACTTAACCTAAACGTAGTTGCTTCCTTTTTGTGTTTCTATAAGATGTCAGTCAAAAAACGAATTCGATTAATAAAAAGACATGACTATTTGATACGGTCTGCATTAAACTTTAAACGGCGAAATAAATCGTTACGTTCTTGACTGTCAAGTCCTTTCAATGGATCAGATTGAGTAGTATGGGCCATATAGAACATGGCAGCAGATACTGCTAAACCTACTAACCCTGTAATACTCACCAATATTAAAATTTCCATGACTTATACTATTTTATATTTTTTGCTCAACTACCATGATACAAAGATGACTCTCTTTCCACTTAATTGTGTTACACATTTAACTCAAAGAATTACATCATTCCCACTTTTGCCAAATCAAAAATGAATAAAGCGATGAAATGATATAAACAAAACCCCATTGAGGCTGAACGCCAATGTTGACATTGACACGCGCCTGTGCTCCGGTAGTTTGTAAGAGATTCTTGTTTAGCAAGAGCATAACAACAAGAATCGATATTTTCATTTTACAATTGTATTTAAAAATTATCGGTTGATAACACGACTTGGGTACCCGGAGATTGAGTACTCGGATCGTCTTCGGCGGTAATAAATAGTTTGGTAGGTTTAAATGAAGATACTGACTCAAAAGACGCTTTTAATTGCCTTGACAGAATACCCGTTGAGCTTTTTATTTGCCCAATATTTTTAGTTATATCCTGATCGGTAACCATCCAAATTACGTACGTTTGTTTTGATGGCTGTAGTCGTTGGACTTCCGCTAAATCGAATAAGTGAATTTGAATAACGTAGTTTTTATTTCTGTCATGATTTATATTTACATAACCTCGCGCTGCAGGAACGACGGGGGATGTTAAAAAGTTGATTTTTTTAGAACAGGACGCAAGTGATAATAGCACTAAAAGGGTTAGAACAGTCAGTATGTTATTTTTTAGTATTGTTTTCATTGGTTAAGTTTTTAAATATTTTTTTTAATTTATTTGTGGAAAAAACTAAACAAAAAAGCCATTTCACATTGCTACGAAATGGCTTTTTTGTTTTTTAATCAGCTTCCATGCGAAGATTTGGCAGCCATTTTAAAGATTAAACTTCGGCTTTTTAAAATCTGAATCCAACTGTCGCCTGTAACCAAGTGTTTTTGTAACGTGGAGTGGTAGAAGTTCCATTTCCGTTATTGTTCATACTGTCCCATCCCGCTCTGGCACCGATGACAAGATGGCTTACGTTGATATTGACACCGCCAATAAAGCATAATGTATTTTTACGGATATTCTCATTCTCAAACTCATTCTCCTGCAGAATCGTCGTAGCTCCATTGGCAAACACATCTTTTTGTTTCAAAAGATACGAAAATTGAGGGCCGACTAAGAGCGTTAAAAAACTGACGGGTTTTATGGCAAGAAACAGGGGAACATCAATATAATTGGTGGTACGGGTAAAATCATAGGAGCTGCCCAGTATTGTACCAGTTGCCTGAAATCCTTTTTGAGAAAACAATACTTCGGGTTGGATACCCACGTATTTGCCAAGTGGAATACCCAGAAATACACCCGCAGCTAAACCAACTTTGGCATTTGCGTTAAATTGATCTCCTTTTGAATCATAGACATTTGAGTAATTAATTCCTGCCTTAATTCCGACCTGAATCTTTTCCCGTCCATCATCCGAACTTCCCTGTGCGTGGCTAATCGTGAAGGCTGATGCAATGATTAGCAGTAATAAAAGTAAATTTTTCATTGTCTTGGTGGTTAATACTTTGTTTTCAATTTTATTTTAACTATTTGAAATAGAGGCTAATTGGTATTTTTAACTACCAAATCTTTAAATGCTTTACCAAGCTCGTCCATATCGTGACTAAACTCCGTCTTGAACATTTTCCATCTTTCTTTTCCGTCTACTTTATAGTCATCCATTCTTAGTTTCATGTCGTTGTTCTTTTGCTTGAGTTCAGCAATTTTTTTCCGATAATCGACTTTAGCTTCTTCTTTTTCGTTTTCTATTTTAGTACTAAACTCCGTTATTTTTAAGTCGTTTTCCGCTATTTTTTCTGCTATTTCTTTCCGATAAGTGACTACCTCATCCAAGTATTCTTTGTTCGCTTTATCTAAGTCCTCATTGGCTTTTGTTACATTATCCTGAGCCACTTTTACCTTTTGAGAGGGCTTCATGCAGCCTGTTAAAATTCCACCTATTGTAAAGGCAAAGATTGTCAATGTTAAGATTGATTTTTTCATTTTTTTCTTTATTAATTTAAATTCAAGATTTAATGTGGTGCAGTACCTACATACAAATTTTGCACTATTAAAACTGTAAAGTATTATACATTTATAAGGGATTTTTATACATGTCACACATTTTTAAACGCCATTTTCCACAGAAATTAACGATTAATTTTAGGTTAACCCATTGTCAAATACCCCAATAAATACGCAACTACCATTAAGTCAATTCCTACGAGAACGATTGAAAAAATAATAGTTTTTATATGTACTTTACGAGATGATTCCTCATCTTTGATACTTTCTTTTTCAATTTCTCTCATACTATCTTTGTGTTTCACTCTATACTCAATTGTGAGTTGATCTAAGAATCATTCGTACTTGGAGAAAAAGTGTTTGTATTTGTTGAAATGAAGCCAATACCCGCAGTAACCGGTCATCAGTTGAAGAAAGATGCTTTTTACAGAAAAAATCTAACGCATTGAAAAATAATCTCTTACGAAAGCGTGTTTTTGATTTTCCGTCATTTTATCAGATGGCTTCACTTTGATGATTATCTTATCAAAATGATGATCAGCTTCCAAAATATTAGCCAGCTCAGTTTTGGCATTGGTAGGTCCAAAGAGCAGCACTTCTTCGTAATTTCTGATTACTTCACCCAATTTTTTGTAATATTCTGACTGCTGATGTTGCTCTTTATTATGCATCAGGTTTTCACTCTTACTTAGCGTAAACTCTTTTTCCTGATGATTAAATTTTGATTCAATAATAGTAGTTTGAATGGGGTCGGGGGTAAGTTCCATTAAATGGGCGCTTTCCGAATCCATCCAAATGCCTATTTTTTTTGAGTTTGTCATGATTGTAATAAGTTTTCAATGATGTAAATAAGTCGTGTAAAGAAGGGAGAAATGCTCTCTCCTTCTTTTATCAATCCACGAATACATAGTCCTTTTTAATACACAATTTTGTCGCCTACTCCCAAGGTTTCCTTGGCGGTTTCTATCTGTGCGGCTGTACCATGCGCTAAAAGTATGAATTTGCCGGCTTTAATGTCGGTTTCATATTCCAAAATACTGTCTTTCGGAACTCCTAAACTTACTAAAGCGGCCCCAAGCACACTCAGTCCCCCGACGGCTACCGCTCCTTCCAATGCTCCCACCAATGACGTCACAAAAGGGCCTGCAATCAGTAAAGGCCCTATTCCAGGAATAAGAAAAAAGGCAGAACCAAACAGCAATCCCCACAGCCCGCCCCAGAAAGCTCCAATACCACCCCATTTTTGCATTCGGTCGCCCATGTTGTAGTACCCAACTACATTCTCGTCGGTGTGGTAATCCTGCCCTACGATAGAAAGCTGTTTCATGTCATAACCGCTTTTCTGTAATTCTCTGATTGCCATTTCTGCTTCTTCGTGCGTGTCGTAGAGCGCAACCATTGCATTTTCTTTGTCCATCGAATTTTTTTTAAGGTGTGTTTTTAAGTAACGATTGTATATATATGACGAAGAAATCAGTTCAGGTATCTTCTCAATACCCAAGCAGTTGTCTCGTGTTGTTCAATGATTTTGGTCAGAAAATCGGTGGTGCCAGCGTCTTTATTTTTTTCGTTACATACCTCGATATCTTTCCTTAGTTGTACAATCACTGATTCATAATCGCCCAACAATTCTTTCATCATTTCTTTTTGGGTAGGATACTTACCGGGAGATTCTTTGATGGTGGACAGTTCGGCAAATTCTTGCATCGTACCTATTGTTTTACCTCCTAATTTATTAATTCTCTCCGCTACTAAATCAATGGTTTCTTCCAGTTCAGTGTACTGACTTTGAAATAATTTATGGAGCTCCATAAAACTTTCTCCCGATACATTCCAATGAAATTTTCTTGTTTTGACATACAAAGTCATTTCATTGGATAAAATCGCCGAAAGCAACGTAATGCTTTTATGAAGGTGCTTTTCTGTAATACCAATTTCAGGTTTCATACTTCC
Organism: Runella sp.; assembly: GCF_027484545.1. GTDB lineage: Bacteria > Bacteroidota > Bacteroidia > Cytophagales > Spirosomataceae > Runella. The sequence goes on from NZ_JAIXST010000287.1 coordinate 27,021, forward strand.
GTTCGTTAATAGCGGCTCGGTGTTTGTTTTCAAGTTATTTGACATTTTTAACGGTTAAATCTTTAAAAGCTTGACCCAGTTCGTCCATATCATGATTGAACTCTGTTTTGAATGTTTCCCAATTTTCTTTTCCTTCAACTTTATAATCGTCCAGCTTCTTTTGCATATCATTATTTTTTTTCTCCAACTTATCTACTTGCTTTTGATAATCATCTTTGAATTCTTTCCTCTTAAATGCTATCTGGGTTTTAAACTCAGCGATTTTTTTATCATTTTCGGCGATTTTTTCAGCCGTTTCTTTTTTATAGTTTTCTACATCAATAAGGTATTCTTCCTTTGCTTCTTTCAAATCTACTTTGGCTTCCATCACCTCAATTTTAGCCTCATCTACTTTTTTTTCGGAGCTATTACAGCTTGTTACCAGTGAAAGAGCAATAAAGGCAAAGGCAGCCAATCCGATAATTGATTTTTTCATTTCAGTTATTTTTATTGAATTAATAATTTGTTCTTTGCAAGTCCATCTTTTGAAATAACCTGCGTGACAAAGGTGAGTTTTTTCACTTCAAAAATCATTACATAATTACTTCAAAGAGTTACAACATTCACACATTTTGAAGCTTTGCATTTACTCATACCTCAACGCATCAATTGGGTTCAACGCGGCAGCTTTTCGTGCCGGATACCATCCAAAAAAAAGGCCGATGGCGGATGAAAACAAAAACGACAAAAGCACGGAAGAAATGGTGATGACGACGGGCCATCCGCCAAACTTTGCCACTAATTGTGATGCCACTATTCCCAGTACGATTCCAAAGATTCCGCCTACAAAACTGATGACTATCGACTCTATCATAAACTGCGTCAAAATGTCTTTTCCTTTTGCTCCTATGGCCATGCGTATGCCTATTTCGTGGGTCCGCTCGGTAACCGATACCAGCATGATATTCATAATGCCGATTCCTCCCACCAAAAGCGAGATACCGGCAATACTGGCGAGCAAAATGGTCATGACTTTAGAGATAGTCCCAAAAACTGTGCTGATTTCTGACTGCGTACGAACCGTAAAATCATTGTCGTCGGAGGGTGCGATCTTGTGTTTTTCGCGTAATAAAATCGAAATTTCATCGACCGCATCCACTACCTGACCCTCCGATTTTCCCGAAGCCAAAATACTGTTGATGTACATGGAAGAAGACATCATCCGCTTTTGAACCGTCGAAAACGGCGCAATGATAATGTCATCCTGGTCTTGCCCAAAGGTATTTTGGCCCATTTTGGTAAGTACACCAATAATTTTTACGGGAATACTGTTAATCCGGATTGTTTCGCCAATTGGATTGTAATTTTCATCACCAAACAAATTTAACACCACCGTGAGACCGACCAAACACACCTTGGCAGCAGTACGATCTTCATTGACCGTGAAGGTACTGCCTTGGGCAATCGTGAGCGAACGAATGGCCAGATAGTCGTTGGTAACTCCCAAAATCGTAGTATTCCAATTTTGAGAGCCGTAAATGACCTGTGCTCTTTTTTGGTCAACGGGGGATACAAAATTGACCAAATCGCAATTGGCTTTAATAGCATCCACATCTTCGATTCGAAGGGTCTTGTTGGAAGCAGCCCCCTGACTTACTCCTCCCGACATGTTATTGCCGGGATAAACCATGATGGAATTGGTGCCAAGGCTGGCAATGGAGGCTTTGATGTTTTGGTTGGAGCCTTCGCCAATGGCCAACATGGCTATCACCGAAGCTACGCCGATGATGATACCGAGCATGATCAAAAAACTTCGGAGTTTATTCCGCATCAAGGAGCGAAAAGCTACTTTAAATAAGTTGAAGGTTCTCATGTAGTTGATTTTTCTTCCGAGAGTTGGGCGATGAGTTTCAATTCTTCGGTGGCATTTTTTCGCTCTTTTACCGCTTCGTTGGCAATGATTTTCCCGTCTTTGAAAACAATGTTGGTCTTGGCAAATTGAGCAATATCGGGTTCGTGCGTCACCATCACAATGGTAATTCCGGCGTCATTCAATTTCTGAAAAATCTGCATAATCTCGTAACTGGTGCGTGAATCAAGGTTGCCCGTAGGCTCATCAGCCATGATTACGATGGGGTCATTCACTAACGAGCGGGCAATGGCCACTCGCTGTTGCTGACCTCCCGACAACTCATTGGGCATAGCATTGACGCGGTCACCCAATCCGACGGATTTGAGGGCATCGAGAGCTTTATCGCCGTAGTCTTTGGGTGAAATGGTGTTGTTGTAAAGCAGGGGTAATTCCACATTTTCCAAGGCCGAAGTACGGGGTAAAATATTGAACGACTGAAAAACGAAACCGAGCTTTCGGTTTCGTAACTCTGCCAATTCATCCCTGCTTCGTCCAAGAACATCTATACCCTCCATTGTATACGTTCCAGCAGTTGGGTTATCGAGACAGCCCAGAATATTCATAAATGTAGATTTTCCCGAACCGCTCGCTCCCATGATGGCCAAAAATTCGCCTTTATCAATCGTAAGTGAAACATCACTAAGTGCGGGAACTTCGGTAGTGCCTGTTTTGTAGGTTTTTACCAAGTTTTTTACGGTAATCAGGTTTTCCGGGTTTTTCATGTTATCTTTTTCTGCTCGGCATTTTCGGCATGAACGGACTCGAAGACTTTGTATCGGTGGGTGGTGATTGATTGACGCCCGTGGCTACCAAACTTCCTTCCTGAATATATTTCCCTGAATTTCGGTAAAAGAGCCATCATTCAACCCCTTCGTTACCTGTACCGGAAAAACGTTTTTCTTTTTGATAAGCCATAGAAATCCCGTTGTTGCTTCCGATTCAACGATTTGCTGTTTTTTCAATTCGCTGTTGCTGCGCAACTTCTGTAACCAATATTTTTTGGTAGAATCGGGCAGCAATTCAGACGCCTGAAGATACTCGGCCGAAGGCGTGAACGTGAAAGCGCCCGTGGCTACTTTCAACACATTGTTTCGTTCCTGAATAGAAATATTGGAATTGACCGTCAGGCCCAGTATCAGTTTCAACTCGGGGTTGGGCACTTCGATAATTACGACGTAATTCACCACGCTCGAAACCACCACCGGCTGATGCCTTATTTGAGTGACGGTACCCGCAAAAACATCCTTTGGGTAGGCATCCACCGTAAATTTGGCTTTTTGACCGAGTTTAAGTTGCCCAATATCAGCTTCATCCACATTGGCCTGCACTTGCATCTTTTTCAGGTTATTGACAATCGTAAACAGGACCGGACTGTTAAAACTTGCAATCACCATGTTGCCTACCTGCACGTTTCTGGCAATAATCATTCCGCTGATGGGTGCCTTTACGGTACAATACCGAAGGTTAATCGAAGCTCGGTTGAGTTGAGCCTGAGCGGAGGTGATATTGCTTTTGGCCGTTTGATAAGCCGTGGAAGCCAACTCGTAATCGGCCTTTGATACCATTTTTTGGTCAAATAAAGTCCAGGCTCTATCCAATTCCCGTTTTGCCTGCACTACCGCCACTTTTGTTCTTTGTAAAGCGGCTGCCGCATCCAATTTGGCAGCCACGTACAGGGTAGTGTCCAGTATGGCAATCACCTGCCCTTTTTTTACGACATCATTGAAGTCTGCCTTTATTTTCGCGTAGGTTCCCGAAACCTGAACCCCGACATCCACCGACGTATCGGCAGCCATGGTTCCGGTTGCGGTCACTAATACATTGACATCGCCTTTTTCGACGGATACGCTTCTCCAATAATAGACTTTGGCTTTATTTTGAAGTCGATACCAGTAAATACCCGCCAAGGCAAGTACCACTGCCACGACGGATGAAATAAGTAGGATTTTCTTTTTCATTATAGAAAATGGAAAAAACCTCTCAAGAGTTAAGACTTTTTGAGAAGTTTTAAGCGCAATACATAACGTTGATTATATGAGTCTCGTAAAATAAGATACAGTACCATCCATACTCACCTGTACCACAATTTTCTTGTTTTCTTTTTTCAATTCTACAAAGTAATGATCGGCGTCTTCAAATCGTTTATTGAAAAAAATCATGTTGGAATTGACAGGACCATTGTCGTCATATTCTATAATGTCGCCTACGGTATAACTTTTGTAATATTCATTGATGTATTTTTGGCCAATGGCAGGCAAATCCGAGAAGGTTTTAATCGTAGTGGTACCTACCAATTTGGTATCATAATCGTAGAAGGCAGTTTGTATTTTTCCGTCCTTCATAAAAGTAGCTTCATCAAAATGGTCTGTTCTTTCCCACTGTGCATTTTGGGAAATGCCAAAGTCGCTCATCAGCTGTTTTTTGGATTGTTCACTTACCTCTTTTCCCGCCAATTCTCTCAACTCCATTTTAGCTTCGTGCTTTTCTACACTAAGCTCAGCTTCTTTTTTCTCAATTCGTGCAATGTCTTTTTTAATCGCCGCCTTTTCTGTTTGGGCGTTGATGGCTGTAACAAAAACAAGCATTGAAACAGCAATTGAAAGTAACTTTTTCATATTTTTATTTCTAATAAATGGTTTAAATCACTTGTCAAATTTGTGCACAGTGTGGTAGAAATGTTCATCTATTTAGTTTTAATTGCTTTTTTGATTTTCTTATCTGTTTTCTTTACAATTTTTTTAATGGATTTTTTTACTACCTTCTCAATTTTATCCGTTAATTCATCTTTATTCTCTTTGAGAACCTTATGCACTGCTTCTATCATTTTTTCTTTTAAAGATTTTGCTTCCGAAGGCTTTACCGTTACAGTTTTTACAACTTTCTTTTCCATGATTATTTTATTTAATTGTTAGGATAGGTTCTAATAGGATGCTGGTTTTTATTCAAGTTGAAGTACTAACTGTTCTTTGAAATTGGGGTAATCTGTATAGCCTTTTTCGTCAGCCGTATAGAATAATTCCGTTTTAAGATTTTGCGATAATTCCTGATTGTGTTCTAATCGTTCTACTAAATCAGGATTATTGATAAATGGTCGGCCAAATCCGATAAGGTCACACAAGCCACTTTCAAGGTCGGCTTCTGCGCTGTCTTTGTCATAGCCCCCGCAAATAATAAGGGTGTTTTTAAAATTGTGACGAATCAATTTTTTAATTTCAATAGGCACCGTGGGCGCACCCATGGCAGAATGGTCAACAAGATGGATATAAGCAATCCCCAATTTATTGAGTTCTTTTGAGAGGTAATCGTAGGTTGCATCAATTTCCGGATAATTGGGCATGTCGCCCGCCACGCCATAGGGAGATAAACGAATCCCTGTTTTATCTTTACCAATGGCGGCTGCCACTGCGGTTGCCACTTCAATCACAAAGCGGCAACGATTTTCAATCGTGCCATCATACTTGTCGTGACGGACGTTGCTGGCAGGTGACAGGAATTCTTCGAGTAAATAGCCGTTTGCGCCGTGCAGTTCAACGCCATCGAATCCTGCTTCCATTGCATTTTTGGCAGCTGTTACATACTCGGCTTGAGTCGAAACAATGTCTTCAGTAGTCATTGCTTTGGGAGTAGGGTAGTCCTGCATTCCTTTGGCATCTGTCCACATCTGACCAGTTGCTTTTATAGCAGAAGGGGCTTCTATCTGCGTACCTTTTGGCATATTCAGAATGTGGCTTATTCTTCCCGTGTGCATCAGTTGCACAATTATTTTTCCACCGCTTTTGTGCACTGCTGATGTTGTCTTTTTCCAACCGAGTAGTTGTGCTTCACTAAAAATGCCCGGAATACGGGCATAGCCCAATCCATTGGGAGAAGGTGAGGTGCCTTCGGTGATAATTAAACCGGCCGTGGCTCGTTGTTGATAATAACTTGCCATTAAGTCATTGGGGATATTGTCGATAGCTCGGCATCGGGTCATAGGAGCCATCACAATATGATTTTTTAGTTCTAAAGAACCGACTTTTGCAGCGGCAAATAATTTGTAGTTTTTCATTTTATTTGTTTTTACACCGACTATTTAAGTTAAGTAATAAGACAATTTTAATCACCGCTGCGGCGAACCGCGCAAAGCCGCTAAACCGTTGATAATAAGCACTGCTTCGGCCGTGAATTTTAAAACTATAGTGTATGCTTACTTAAATGCTTTATTTTGAATCCCAATTAAGTGACACAATAATTTCATTTTTTCTTCCAATTAGTTGGTAGGGAGGATTGTATCCTAAATAGCGAAAATTCCCGTAGTAAGAAAGGTGATGTTCTTTCAGAGAACTTTCAAGCATTTCAGTGTACTTTTTTATATTCTCGTCTGAAGTAAATCCTCCAAATTGAATGGCAGCCACGTATTCGTCAGGCGTAGTTTTAATAGCTATATCTGAATTGTCAGGCCGTGGCAAATTGTCTTTATTGTAATTTGAAGGCATCACAAAACTCATACTCGAAACCGAATCTCCGATATCCATGTGTACTGGAGAAGTCATGGCTATTTTCATTTTATCTTTATTTCCACCAAAAATGTAACTGGCTAATTTTGCGAAGCCTGAACTGCCCAGTTCTTTGTAGGTTTTGGCAGAAGACGTAATCATTGCCATCGTTGCGGAGGGATAGTGTCGAATTTCAAAATTTCCCTCCGTCCGAATTACTTTGTAAGCCTGGGTTTCTGTTTTATTGACTGACATGGTGGCGTATATTTGAAAGGCAATGAATAAAACAAAAATGATGATTGTTAGTACGAGAACAATTTTCATGGTGGTTTTAACGATTAAAAAGGGTCGCTTAATTCACTTATCCGGATTAGTTTTTTGTTTACAAATTCATCCAAACCTAGCTCCGCCATTTCACGTCCATAGCCCGAGCCTTTTGTGCCTCCAAATGGCAGATCGGCTTGCGTCCAAGTTGGGTGATTGATGAAAACCATTCCGGTGTCAATTTGATTAGCAATTCGTTTGCCTCTTTCAATGTCTTGCGTAAACACCGAACCGCCTAAACCAAAAGGAGAATCATTGGCCAGCGCAATGGCTTCCGCTTCATTTTTCACTTTAAAGAAAAGCGCCACCGGGCCAAAAAATTCTTCGTAAAAAACGGGGTTTTCCGGTTTTACATCGGTTAGAATGGTGGCCTGCATATAAGCCCCTTCTCGGTCTACTCTTTTGCCTCCCAACAAAATTTTTGCACCACCATCCACCGCTCTCTTTACTTGGTCGGCTATTTTTACGGCTGCTGCTTCTGTGCAAAGCGGGCCTAAGTGAGTAGCGGCTTCCATAGGGTCGCCAACTACCAAATCGGCTAATTTATTTTTGAATTTTTCCAGAAATGTGTCTGCAATGCTTTCTACGGCGATGAAGCGTTTGGAAGCCACGCAACACTGACCGTTGTTATTGATTCTGCCGACAACTGCCCACTCCACGGCTTGGTCAATATCGGCATCTTCCAGAATAATAAAGGCATCGCTGCCCCCCAATTCTAAAACGGACTTTTTTATATGCTTACCTGCTTCTGCGGCGACACTTGCCCCTGCGGTTTCGCTACCCGTAAGCGATACTCCTTTGACCCTTTTGTCGGCTACCAATTCAGTGATCCTTTGGTGAGAAACCAAAAGATTGGTATAAAGTCCAAGCGGTGCTCCGGCTTCTGTAAATAGTTCTTCAATGGCTATGGCACATTGCGGTACATTGGCAGCGTGTTTGATCAATACTGTATTTCCGATCATGAGGTTGGGTGCCGCAAAACGGGCTACCTGATAAAACGGAAAATTCCAGGGCTGGATACCAAGCAACACTCCAATGGGGCTGTATCGTATGAGTGCTTTTCCGTGAACTGGGTTTAATAGTTTGTCTGCTAAAAACCCCTCCGCATTTTTTGCGTAGTAATCAAATATTTCGGCACTTAACTTTATTTCCCCTTCAGCATGAGTTAACAGTTTGCCCATTTCTAACGTTATCATTTGGGCAAGTTCTTTTTTGTTTGCTCTGAGCAAACCAGCTACTTTATACAATAGCTGCGCTCGCAATTTATAGTCCGTTTTCTTCCATTCGTCAAATGCATCTGCTGCTTTTATTATCGCTTTATCAACCGCGACATCCGTCATTTCATCGAAAGATTTGACTACTTTATTGGTCGCGGGATTTGTTGTTTGAAACGTCATAACTTTATTTTTGGAAAGGTTATTTTTTGAATTTTTAAGCGGTGGGTTTCTCCATTGCTTAAAAATTATTAATTAACTAAAAGCATACTCATAATCGACGGCCAATTCATTTTTTACGTGCCATATACCCAGAGTATCCCAAGCAATACGACCTGCTTCATCTTTTTGATACCAAGAATCAACCGTTCCTGTTAGAGTAACTGTTGTTGCAGACACTGATACATTAATATCACTGTTATCTACTGACCAACTTCTGCCGATAGCATCTTCAACATCCTTCTTTTCAATCACATCGTGGCTTTCCGATTTGATTTTAATGTTGTTGGTTACTCCTTTAATACATGTCAGATAATTTACCGCACTTTTTGCCGCATCTTTTTGGTAGTTCCAAGGCAATTCACCTTCCAAAGTAACCCAGCCATCTTCCACTTTTACGGTTACTTTATCATTAGGAACCGACCAGTTATTTCTTAAACCCGTTAGCACTTCATTCGCAACTTCCGCATCAGTCTTTGACCATGATTTAGGAAGTTCCACTTCAATTTTTTCAACCAAAGCTTTTACTCCAATTACTTTTTTTGCAGCACTTTCTGCTTCTATTTTTTTTGCATAACTGTCCACCACACCGGTCAAAGAAACAACACCATCTTTGGCAGTAACTCCAATCTCTTCTGCATTCAACAACGGCTCCCATTTGATGGCGTTTTGAACGTCTGTCTGCAGTTCCTGATTAGTTTTCATTATACCTATTTTACATTGTGAATGAACTTTCACAACGGCACAAAGGTGTGTATTATACTCAGCTGAAACCTTACATTAGTATCAAAATAAATTACATGATTCACACATTATTTCAGTTAAAATAGTTATGATCAAATTGGGTATTATAAGGGGAGCTTCGGCACCTAAAATAGTCGTTCAATAGTTAAGCTTGTTAACGAAAAAAAGGAGTAAACAATATCAAATTTTCATACCTATTAACGCGCTATTTACCATATCATAAATAGTAAAAATTCAGATTAGGTCACCACTCTCACATCAAATTTTATTACAGCCCATTACCAAACGGGTGCAATCTGTTGTTTTGAATTTGAAATTTCTATCATAATAGCATAAACGGATATACTGATGATGGATGAGAAAAAACACCAAACAGATAGAATATAGTGCTCATAAAATAGAGCTGTGATTAAATAAGAAATCAAAACTGCTACGCCTAACATCCACATTCTTTTTATGTGTGAAAAAAACGGAGGAGCAATGGTTGCTAAAGCATATAACCCAATAACATATATTCGAAGCGACGCAGGATAATTTTGGATATAGGCAATGTGATGTCCGATTATTTTTGCCTGTATCTGATACGACAACAAGCAGTAGGCCAGGTAAAATCCAACTATGATACCCGCTCCTATCAGTATTTTTTGTACTTTTTTTCGAGTACTGTTTTTTTCAAGCAGTATTATGGCAACGGGAACCCACAGTGGCCAGAGAATTTGGGCAAAAAACAGGAAGGTATAGGTTGCAATTCTTTGCGTGGCAACATTGTCCAGATTTGGGAGTGTTACCCACAAAATGCCCTCCGCTACCTGTTGAACCGCAAAAATCAATGGGATACTCGCAAAAAGTAATTGGGAAGGTTTGTGTGCTTTTTTTATTGATACAACACCAATAACCGAAAGAACAACACCTGCCCCAAAACTCGCATTAGCCGAAAAGCACATAAAGTTATTATTTGAAATGAATGAGAATAAGTTTAGCTGTAATGAACTATTTATCAGTCTTTTTATTTTTTTTCAATAAAAGAGTTCGGGCAGAAGCACTGTCAATTAGTAAATTATTTACTGGGATTTTATTGATGTTTACCACCTGAACTTTTGCGGGCACTTTTTCTATTGCAATAAATTTATTTGACAGAAGTAATACTATTGAAATTAAAATGGCTATAGTGGTTAGGCTAACTCCGTTGGTATATCTCTTATTTCCTTTTTCAGTAATTTTCACATTCTTACTGTAAGAATTCGTATTTGCTTCTATTTCGTAAAGCAAAATTTCCTTATACATTTTTATTTTGTCATGTATCTATCACCGCCTGTTTGACTAAAAAAGAGCTATTCTTTAATCATAATTACTACTTTCAAAAGTTAATTTTTACGTTAAAAAGGGGAAAAAATCCCCCTTACCAGGCTAATTTACCAAGACATAATCATAATCGATTACTAATTCGTTATCGACTGTCCAAACCCCGGGTGCATTCCAGGCAATTCGTCCGGCTTCCTCTTTCTGGTACCATGAATTAACGATGCCGGTTAAAGTTACGTTATGAGCTAACACTTTCACGTGAATATCTTCGTCGTTAATTGACCAGTTCCGTTTTAAACCATTCTCGATGTCATGTTTTTCAATCTCATCGTTGGTTTCGGATTTAATAGTGATGTAGTTTGATACGCCCGTTACGCCCAACAATTTTTTTACGGCATTTTTGGCCGCTTCTTTTTGATAATTCCAATGAAGCTCTCCTTCGAGCGTTACCCACCCTTTTTCAACTTTTACTTTTATTTTGTCGGCGGGAATTTCCCAATTCCATTTAAACGCATTGATGACTTCATTGGCAATGTTGTTATCATCTTTTTTAGCCAACGTATTGTCAAATCTAACTTTAATCTCTTCGACTACTACTTTGACTCCTGCCACATTTTTAGCGGCCTCTTCCGCTTCTGATTTCTTGGAATAACTGTTCACATTTCCCGTCAATGTAACAATACCGTCTTTCACCGAAACTCCAATTTCTGCAGCATTTAATAATGACTCCCATTTAAGGGCATTCTGTACATCTTTTTGTAATTCTTCGTTAGTTTTCATAGTAACTATTTTTAGTTGTGAAAGATTTTCCACGGGGCAAAGATGAGACTTTTAAGCGCTGAAATGTTACATCATTATTATAAATGGTTACATTATTCACACATCAAGAATGCTTATTAGCGCTATTCATATTGATTATAAAGATAGCTACTGCGACTTGAATACATTTCAGAAAAGGAGGGCTTCTATTTTGATGGTTGCCTAATAAACGTATGTTGTATTTCGTTATCATTTAACAACGAAATTAATTCCTCATAGAAAAATAAAGGATGGCATTATTGACACTAATCAGGCATGGACAGTCTACCTATAATTTAGAAAACCGTTTTACGGGAAATACAGACGTAGAGCTCACTCCTTTGGGAGAAGAAGAGGCCAAGCAGGCAGGTAAAAAACTAACGAATTTTACCTTTGCTATTGCTTATACTTCCATGCTTAAAAGAGCACAAAAAACGTTGGAAATTATTTTAGAAGAAATGAAGCAAACTACCATTCCCATTGTCAAAATTGCGGCCTTTGACGAAAGAAAGTATGGCAGTTTACAAGGACTTAATAAAGCGGAAACCGCCTTGAAATACGGTGACGCACAGGTAGAGATTTGGAGAAGAAGTTATGACGTACGTCCGCCCGAAGGGGAAAGTTTAAAAGACACTTTTAACAGAGCTGTTCCTTATTATAAGCAGGAAATTGAGCCCAAATTAAAAGCGGGACAGAATATTTTGATAGTAGCCCACGGCAATAGCCTGAGAGCTTTGATGATGTATTTGGAAAATATCAGCCCGCAGGCCATTTCAGAAGTAAATATAGCGACGGGTTTGCCGAGGTTATATACATTTGATAATGAACTGAAATTGCTCAATGTACATTATTTATAACCTTACAAATCAGCCAATTTCCACAACCAGCGGGCTAATTTTTCGTTTAAGGAGGGTAATTGCATAACCATTAAATTGAACCCTTTTTTACTCATGCACCAATCAATACAGATGGTATTAAGGTCGGCGTCATACACGTATATTTTTTTGAAATGGTGCCTGCTGTTAATGCCCGCTAATTTGCAGATTTGAATTGATTTTTGCAGGGCATCCAGTATGTTTTCCTGAGTGACATCTCCCGAAAATATCAAATGACGAAGTGAGTATCGTCGTCGGGCGTTATAAAAGGCATCTTCAAATTCACCTATGGAAAGTTGAAATTCAGTAGAGGAATAAAGGCTTATCGTATCCATTTTTGTACCATTTATAATTACACCGTCGCTTTCAATTGTTCAAACAACTCTCTTTGTATATCGGTCAGTTGAGCAGGAATTTGTACCTGCAATACAATGGTAAAATTTCCAAAATCATTCGCTTTGTCATACACGGGCATTCCTTTCCCTTTTAGGCGAATGAGTTTGCCGTTTTGAGTTCCTTCCGCAATTTTTACCTTTACCTGTCCCGATAACGTATTAACTAAAATGTCTCCGCCTAAAACTGCGGTATATAAATCTATAGCATACACCATTGATAAATCATCTCCTTTGCGAACCAATTGCGGATGCGGTTTAACTTTTATTCGAATCAGTAAATCGCCGCGATTCTCTTCGCTGCTTCCTTTGGCTCCTTTGTTTTTTATACGCAGCAATTGGTCCGTGTAAGAGCCGGGTTTAACCGCAATTCGAAACTTCTCGTTTTCTACCTGAATGGTGCGATTCGTACCCTGATACGCTTCTTCGAGGGTGATTTCCATTTCAGTTTCATAATCTCCCCCTTTTCTGCTTTGAGAACCTCCTTTTCCTCTTGCATTACCGGCAAAAAATTGTTCGAAAAAATCAGAAAAATCCGCCTGCCCTCTATTCCCAAACGGGCCGTTGCCCCCCTCTTCGTAATAATACGGCCCTCCCGAAGCTCCTCCGAATGGATTTCCACCTTTGGACGCACCGTTTTGCTCATATTGCTGCCAATTTTCCCCTAACTCATCGTATTTTTTTCGCTTCTCGGGATTACTCAATACCTCGTTGGCTTGGTTGGCGAGCTTAAAGGTTTCCTCAGCTTCTTTATTACCGGGATTTTTATCAGGATGATACTTAACGGCCAATACCCTGAATGCTTTTTTGATTTCGTCCTGCGTGGCCTTTTTATCAACTCCCAGTACCTTATAGTAATCTTTATACTCCACGCTATTGGCTGATTAATTGGGCTTTATGAGACGGATAATCCGTATAGCCATTTTCGTCGGCCGAATAAAAGAAGTCCATTTTGAGGTCTTCTGATAAAACCCAATTGTTTTCTTCCCGTTCCACAAAGTCGGGATTATTGATAAACGGTCGTCCAAAAGCGATGAGGTCAGCTAATCCACTTTCAATATCCGTTTCGGCTCGCTCCTTATCATACCCCCCCGAAAGGATAATCGTATTTTCAAAATTGTGACCTATCAGCGTTTTTATTTCCATGGGCACCATCGGCGCTCCCATCGCTGAGTGGTCCACGAGGTGAATATAGGCAATATCCAATTTGTTCAGTTCCTTAGACAGGTAGTCATACGTGGCATGGATGGTTGGATAATGTGGCATGTCGCTTGCGGTACCGTAAGGGGATAAACGAATTCCTGTTTTTTCTTTTCCAATGGCGTTGGCAACGGCCGCTACTGTTTCAATCACAAAGCGGCAACGGTTTTCGGTATTCCCTCCGTAATTATCATCGCGGATATTGCTTACTGGCGACAAAAACTCTTCCAGCAGGTAGCCGTTGGCTCCGTGCAGTTCTACGCCGTCAAATCCTGCCTTGATTGCATTTTCAGCGGCCGTTGCAAATTCGGCGATTGTATTTAAAATATCCGCGTTGGTCATTGCCAAAGGCACTGGAAAGTCCTGTAGTCTTTCTGCATCCGTCCACATCTGTCCGCTCGCCTGTACGGCCGACGGCGCCATTACCTGCGCTCCTTCGGGCATGTTAAGCGCATGACTTATTCTGCCGGTATGCATCAACTGAACAAAAATTTTCCCGCCTTTTGCATGTACTGCCGAGGTAGTCATTTTCCATCCTTCCACTTGTTGTTGAGTAAATATCCCGGGAATTCGGGCATAGCCTAATCCATTGGGTGATGGAGATGTACCTTCAGTAATGATTAATCCCGCACTGGCACGCTGTGCATAATAGGTGGCCATGAGGGCATTGGCGACATTATCAATCGCTCGGCATCGGGTCATGGGAGCCATCACCATCCGATTTTGCAACACTAAATCTCCAATTTTGGTAGAAGTAAACAATTTATAGTCTGTCATGTAGTTGCGGCTGTTTTTCAGCCTGTCTAATTTTATGCTTTCACGATCATTTTTCCGGTATTTTCACCTTTAAACAGTCCCAACAAGGCAGTAGGTAATTGGTCAAAACCGTGAACAATTGTTTCCGTATATTTCAATTTTCCTATTTTTATCCATTCTGCCAAGTGGTGAATGCCTTCGGGATAGTCACTTTGATAATTGCCAACAATAAAACCTTGTATCATGACACTTTTTGACACAAACAGCGATTGCAGACGAGGCCCCATGGCCACCTTTTCATTGTTGTATAGGGAAATTTGTCCGCATAATGCAATGCGGGCATGATTGTTTAAATTATAAATTACGGCGTCGGAGATTTCGCCACCCACATTATCAAAATAAATATCTACGCCGTGGGGACATGCATCGGCAATGGCTTTTCTGATATCGGTTGTCGTTTTGTAATTGATAGCTTCGTCAAACCCAAATTCTTCTTTCAGCAAGCTTAGTTTTTCATCCGACCCAGCAATACCAATAACTCGGCAACCCAGTATTTTTGCAATCTGACCCACCACCATGCCGACAGCTCCCGCAGCCCCCGACACGACTACCGTTTCTCCAGCTTTGGGCTTGCAAATGCGTACCAATCCGAAATAAGCCGTAAGACCGGGCATTCCTAAAATGCCCAAATAATAGCTGGGCGGCGCAATTGTGGCATCAATTTTTTGGATGGTTCGTTCAGAAGCAATGAATTCTTTACGCCAGGGCAGCAGCCCCACCACTAAGTCGCCGGTCTTAAAGTTGTCTGATTTACTCTCCACTACCGTGGCAACTACGCCTCCAGTAATGGGGTGGTCAATGTGGAAGGATTGAACATACGATTTTGCGTCGTTCATTCGGCCACGCATATACGGGTCAACGGAATAATACAGCCCTTTTAAGGCTACTTCGCCAGGTTTTACTTCGGCCAGCTCCGCATTTTCAGTTCTGAAATTAGCTAAAGTGGGGGTGCCCTGAGGTCTTGAGGCAAGCACAATTTGTTGAGTAGTCATTCTTTTCTTGGTTAAGATAATAAAAGCCAAAAGCGTTCTGCCAATAAGCAAGTGAATTTTTTCAACTAAAGTTAGTTGATTTTCTCCATTGTTACTTCATTTTCCAACGGCAATCCGCTCTCAAAATCTGAAAAGTTCTTTAGGGTCGTTAGCGCAATTTGGTCTAACGCTTCTTTTGTAAAAAAGCCTTGGTGGGGCGTAATCAATACATTAGGAAAAGACATCAGCCTTTCGATGAGGTCATCCTGAACAATACTTTCTGACAAATCTTTAAAGAATAATTTTTCTTCGCCTTCATACACGTCAATTCCTAAATAGCCCAATGTCTCGCTTTTTAAGGCATCAATGGCGTCCGAAGTTTTGATAATAGCACCCCTGCCCGTATTAATAAGCATGGCTTCTTTTTTCATTTTAGAAAAGGCAGTGCGATCGAAAAGGTGTTTCGTAGTAGGAGTGAGGGGGCAATGAATGGAAATAATATCCGAAGTATGCAGGAGCTCATCAAATGACTTGTATTCAACCCCTTTCCCTTTCAAAGCGTCAGATTCTTTAATATCACAGGCAATGACTTTACAGCCAAAGCCCTGCATGATGGCACAAAAAGCTCTTCCGATTTTTCCCGTTCCTACCACTCCCACGGTTTTCCCAAAAAGATTAAAACCCATCAGGTTTTCTAAAGAAAAATTATTGTCTCGTACTCGCTGGTAGGCTTTATGGGTTTTCCTGTTCAAAGTCAAAATAAGAGCGGTGGCGTGTTCTGCAATGGCCTGCGGCGAATACGCTGGCACTCTCATTACTTTAATATGATAGTCGGCGGCGGCGGCAATGTCTACATTATCAAAACCGGCACTGCGGAGATCAATGAGCTTTATGCCGTTTTCCGACAATTTTTTGACGGTTTCTCGGTCTATTATATCCGTTAATAACACACAAACCACCTCAAACCCTACGGCTAAATTTGTGGTCTGTGCATTCAATGAAACATCAAAATAGGTAAGACTGTGTTTACCATCCGTGTTAAATTTATCCAAATATTCCTGTTCGTAATATTTGGTACTGAATATAGCTGCTTTCATATTTTTTAGGCGCTTCCGCAGACCTTTACTTTCTTATAAATCGTTTTTTCATGTTCTCAAAAAATACCTCTCTGTTTTTTTTAAACACTTCCCGCAGCCGCCTTCTTGCTACTTTCACTTCACTTCCATCCGTCATTAAAATGCAAAGTTTTGTCCTACGAAATCGCACAATAAAGTTGCGATTAACAAAATGGCTCTCTTGTGTATACGTAAGAATTCGGGCGGTAAACAGGCCTCGTACAAACTGAGGGTTTTAGAAGAAAGGTGCTGCGTTCCGTCTGTGAGAATGAAGAGGGTGTAGTTTCCATCACCGGTCAAACGCAGTACCTCATGCCACAGAAATGGCAATTTATACTTATTTGCATAAAAGCGGGTGGAGCAAAATGAGTGGTTCATCGTCGGCAAGGGTAAAGAAATCAGTATAGCATCAATCCCCTTTATCTTCTTCCAAATCGTTATGATTATCTCCGCCTAAACTGTAATAGTTGTTCTCTTCATCTTCACTTCCAACACTTTCCTGTTGGTTATCCAATTCGGAGCCCGGCACGTCCAAATCACTGCCCATGGGGTCTTCGCTGAAATCTTTTTCGTTTCTGGTGCCTTCCGGTTCATTGGCTACTTTCAAGTGCGAAATATCCTCAGGGTCAATATCTTCTTCTTTTTTGAACTGCCGGTAAATATCTTCATCGGGAGGGTATAATGGATAGTCCGGCAAGTTTTTCGCTTCTTTGCTTTCGGTCTCCTGACCTTGCCGATTCATTTTAACAAGTCTTTTTCTCATCTGAATTAATTAATAGGTTCTGTAAGCGTTATACTGGGCCGATAAAAGCAATGGATTAATTCCATTGTCCCCTTACCCAATACTGACCGCGTCGGTTGGTGTTCCAATGCCCCTGTCGATAAGAACGGCCATTTCTTGGCTTTGCCCAAGAGCCGTTTCGTTGATTATAGGTGCGTGATTGACGGTTCCACACCCAGTCTCCATCTCTCCAAACATGCGCATCACTTGGACGTTGCGGTCTGTCAAAATTGCGGGAAGACGGCTGATCTCTCACATAAGCGGGGGCGCAAGCGTCAACGAATGAGACAAATGCGGCCAATACAATCAAAAAAACGAGTTTTTTCATGGTCTTTATTTTTAACTTTTTCTTCCCTAAATCATCATTGATTTTTAGTAGGAATGACATAAAGCGGTATCAACGTTTGGTGCAAGACCTGTTCGGTCACGCTTCCCATCACAATGGATTCCAACCATTTTTGGCTATGAGAGCCTAAGACAATAACGTCTACTTTGGAATCTTTAGCGGCTTCCAAAATAGAATCCGCTACGTCCCCTTCGATTATTAGCGTTTGAATGGTTTCATCCCCTAAATGTTGTTTTGATTTATCCAGAAATTCCTGCGTTGATTTTTTAAGTTCGACCATAACATCGGGTTGAATAAAACCCGCATCAATATAGCCGTCAAAACCCATGATGGAAGAATAAGTAGCTGATGTATAATACATCGGATCTACGAGCACGTGTATCAAAGTAACTTCGGCACCGATAGATTTAGCTAAGGAATAACCGGCTTCCGCTACTTTTTGAGCAGTTGGATTGTAATCCAACGCGATCAATACTTTTTTCATTTTTATAGATGTTTTTTGTTATTACGGGGATATACGTATTTCCCTAAAATTTTAATCTATTTTCAACTGTTTTTTCTTGTCCTGATATTCCTGCGCGGAGATTTGGCCAGAAACAAATCGCCTCTGTAATATATTCAGCGGCGAATCCCTTCGGGTACGTTCACCTGGGATGCCATAAGGAACTGCGAAAATCCAAAAAAGTAAAGCTATCCAAGCTATCCAAGCTATCCACCAAATTAGGTTCATTCCTGCATAATAATTTTCATAGAACATATTTTCAATATTTTAAATGTGAATGGATTAGTAAAATATAAGTAGTACTTAATTGTCAGCAAACAGGCCGTGATTTTGTTACTGTTTCTTCTGAATTTTTGGGTATTTCAGTATGCAGGTATGGGAATTCATATAGCCTATCTTCATTTTTTGTCTTAAAATAAGAAGGATAAATTTCACTTGCTTTGGGTTTACTAATCTCCGGTACATTATCCTTAGATTTAGTAAAATTATAGCCAATAAGCAAAATCAAAGAAGTAACCTGTAAGGCAAATGAAAAGCCTTCTGCCGTAAATAGTTTCATTTTTTTAATTTAATTCTGAATTTTCAAAGACATCATTTTGAAAATAATTTAGGAGAAAAGAATCATCATTTGATTTATTCCATGAGTTGATTTCTGAAAGTAAGTGGGAATGACAGGTAAAAGGTAGTAGCAAGACCTTCTTCAGTTTCAAACCAAATAGCACCGCCGGCGTGCTCTACCCCCCGTTTGGCAACGGCTAACCCCAAGCCTGTACCACCTTCCTTTGTGCTGAAATTTGGGAAAAATACTTTCGAGCGAATAGCCTCCGGAATGCCATCTCCATTGTCTTGAATTTCGATATAAACATTATTATCATCAATACGCAGACGTACCGTTATTTTAGGAAATCGGCCCTCTGGAACAGATTGGATTCCGTTGATAATCAGGTTGGTGATAATACCTCAAATGAGTTTTCGGTCTCCTAAGATATTGACTTTTTTTACTTCGAAATCGCGATTAACGATGACTTTTGGATCATCTGCGTACAAATCAGCCGCTTTTTTAAGGACAGACACAATTTCAAACAATTCCTCCTTAGGTAGAGGCATGTTAGCAAAACTTGCAAAAGAGGTTGAAATGTCACTTAGGTTATCAATTTGTTCAATAAGAGAATCAAAGGTTTGGCGAATACGATCACTTTGAGGCAAATCGTAGGGTAAATCACGAAGTATGGTACGCTGCAATTGCTGAATAGTCAGTTTCATGGGCGTTAGTGGATTTTTTATGTCGTGAGCTACCTGTTTAGCCATTTCTCGCCATGCCGACCTTTTTTCGTTTTGGGCAAGTTCTGCCTTACTTTCATCCAACCTTGTCAGCATTTCATTAAAGGCTGTTACTACATCCCCTATTTCATCATCTGATTTCCACTCGACGGGCTCATTAAGATGGTTTAGGTTGATTGTAGTAAATTTGCGGGACATGATCCGCAGCAGAATAGTCAGAAGATTGGAGGCCCAATAAGAGTTGGGTGTATTGTCGTTCATTATCACATACAGAATAGAATAAACATTACCAAGTTAACTAACGAATGTTTTGTCGTACTTTTTGTATTTATTTAGCTTTTACCAAGAACACGTTGTACTTATGATTTATGATGTAGTACTTTTGGCATTGTTGAATATCTATAACGCTAAAGTAAATATAAAAAATGGTAGTTCTTAGAAAATTATTACGGACTACACCCGCACTCGGTTAACCCCTAACTCCGCCAAGAAATTACGTAATAGCTACTTGGAGTTTAGAGAGTAGTTTTTGGGTTTGGTTGGTTATGGGCTCAAGCACCCAATTGCCATTGATTCTTACTTTTCTA
>NZ_JAIXST010000076.1 GCF_027484545.1 Runella sp.
TAAAGGTTTGACAAACTTATGATGTCATAGCCCCTATCGCTCAACAAAATAGTATCACATTTACGCCTAATATGCTGTTTATTACTTGTTTTTGAGGCCTCTTCAAGAATTTCAATCTCTGAACAGGTCAGGTTTATATAACGGTAGCCCATGCCACAAAGGTAGCTCTTAATACGGCGTTTATTTGTATTGAACTACTTACAAACCTATTTTCAGAAGATTTAGTACCTCAAACGTTATTTTGTACATGATTGTCTGTCTAATAATTTACACTAATATTCTCAATGATTTTTTTGTAAAAGAGGTTTCAAAACCACCGGGAGAAAACCATGATAGTATTTGGCCTTATTTTTATTGGGCAATATCTATCATGTTCTCCATCGTTTATGACTTTAGAGAAAACGAAAAAAACAAGCAAACACTTGAACGCGAGCGAACTACGGCCGAAATCCAAGCCTTAAAAGCGCAAATCAATCCGCATTTTTTGTTCAATACCCTCAATAATCTCTACGGGACAGCCCTCATTGAAAATAGCCCAAAAACAGCCGATGGGATTCAACAGTTGGCGCGTATCATGCGCCACGCCGTCGAAAGTTCCAAAAACGACCGCATTGAAATCGACCGGGAAATCAGTTTTCTGCACGATTACATCGAAATTCAGCAGTTGAGAATCCCAAAACGAGACAATATCCGCATCAATACCTCCATCTTTTGGGATGAAAATCCCGCGCAAATCGCCCCATTGATTCTGATGACTTTTGCCGAAAATGCGTTTAAATTTGGCATCAGTATTGCGAGAGAATGTTTTTTAGAAATAAATTTAAAGGTCGAAAAGCAACAGCTAACCTTTATATGCCGCAACAGTATTGTTCCCCGCACCTCCCTTGAGCAGGGAACGGGCACGGGCGTAGAAACTACCTTGAAACGATTAAAATTATTGTATCCTAAACGACATACCATCAGTATCAATCAGACCGATGCGGTCTATGAAGTATTCTTAACCATTAACCTCTCATGATTAAAGCTATTGCCGTTGACAACGAGCCACATGGGCTCGAAAGTATTAAAATGTATGCCTCAAAAATAAATTTTCTGGATTTGAAAGCCACTTTTGTAGATGCCCTCGAAGCCTTGGAATATCTCAAGAACAACCCGGTAGATTTGGTGTTTCTTGACATCAACATGCCCGACATCACAGGCATGGACTTTGCCCGAATGTTGCCCCCTACCACCGGCTTTGTTTTCGTGACTGCCTATTCAAAGTATGCCGTTGACGCCTTCCAAATGAATGCCGTCGATTATCTGATGAAACCGTATGGGCTGAGTCGTTTTTTGCAGGCCTGCGAAAAAGCGCACTAAATCATTAAAAAAGAATCTGCCAACAGTGATTTTATCTTTGTCAAAGAAGGTTACGATTGGGTACGCGTCTCCATAGAAGATTTACTTTACATTGAATCTGATGGAAACTACCTGACTTTTAAGGAAAAATCTCGAAAAATCCTTACTCGAATGACCATGACCGAAGCACTGGAAATGCTTCCTCAAAAACATTTTTTCAGAATCCATAAGTCCTATTTGGTCAATCTCAAACACATTCAAAAAATCGAAAAGCACCAAGTCAGTGTATTAGGCAATGAATTGGTGCCGATTTCTGCCAACGCCCGCGATGAGTTTATGGAAGCCCTCCGACAAACTTGGAATGTGAAATAGCAAAAACGCAGTCTATCAAACCGCCGCAAACTGCTTTTTAAGCTTTTCGATTCCTACTTTTACTTCATTGTCAAAATCTTTCCAGCGGCATTCCAACGATAGTCCGCCTTGGTAGTTGATTTTTTTCAATGCTCGTAAATAAGGACCAAAATCATCGCCTTCTACGCCGGGAGGAGTGCGATTTTGTTTTTCGGCAATGTGGCAATGAGTGATGTATTTCCCGTATTTAATGATTTGGTCGGGACCTTCGTCGTCTTTGGCCATGTGATAAATATCGCACAACAGCAAAAAACGGGGGTGATTGACGGCTTCAATGATTTCTACCCCTTCCGCCAAACTGTTAATAAAGTTGGTTTCGGTATGATTGAGCGGTTCAATGGCAAGCGTTATGCCGTATTTATCCGTCAGGAGAGCCATTTTTTTACTCAATTCGATGTGCTGCGCTTTGGCTTTGTCGCGGTCAAATCCATCAGGAATTCTTCTTGAACCTCCGCTTCCAAACACAATGTTTTTAGAGCCACATTCTTTGGCACGTTTCAATGCTAAATCAGCCCGTTGCAAAATAGCATCATGATGTATCTCAGGCCCAACCGATTTCAGCGTACCGGGAAAAAAGCTCACGTACGAACGAACGGGAAAATTAACCGAATGCAGCGATTCTACATTTTTAGCATATTGCTCATCTCCTCCAGTATCAGGAATCAAAAAACGGCCTACGTTCTCTTCAATAAAAGAGTATCCCAAACTTTTTAATAACCCGGCTTTCTCGTACGAGGTACAAACACCCAAAGGCAGAGATAAAGCTGCGCTGTTGCTTTGAAAAAGGGCGGCTTGAGAGAGGGTTGACGAGGCGGCTACTCCGGCAACGGCACCCGCTGTTACTTTTAAAAAGTTTCTTCTTGATTGGAATTGATTCATTGAGCTCATTAGAAAGGGGTTTGTTTTATTCTTGATTGTCAGTGAAGACACTGACAATGGTGGAGTTTGTTTTAACAGTTCCTGCTTGTCAGTAAAGACACGGACACTAATTGATTTCGTTTTTTGCCGGATTTCCTGGGCGGTGCGTGAAGATATTTTATATTAAGCAAGAAGCCAAATATAGAAACCAAATTTGCCCCAAAGCCGTTTTAAATTCAGACCTATTTAGCAAACAAAATACCACACATCAGATGGATGTTATTTTCGTTGTTCCTCTCGTTGTTTTTTTACTTGTTCTGCAGTATTATCGGACCGACCACGATACTCCGGCCGATAAAGACCGCAAACGCTATGCAGAAGGCATTGCACTGTTTGAAGCAGGCAATTATGCGGTGGCGTTTACCTATTTTAACCAAGCAGTAAAGGAAAATCGTAAATCGGCCATCGCCTATACGTATAGAGGAAAATGTCATTTAATGGATGAAAAGCTCCACTCGGCCCTGTACGATTTTACGCAGGCTTTATCGTTTGATACCACCCTTTCGGAAGTGCATTTAGAGAAAGGAAAAGTTCTTTATCAATTGGAAGAATTTAACGACGCATTTTTATCGTTTGACAAAGCCGTTTGGTTTTCAAGGGGCAAAAATGCCGACGCCTTACATTGGCGTTCTATAGTGCATGAAATTTCAGGTCACTAAAAACAACCGTAAAAAAAAGATTTCATTCCGCAAAAAGCCTCCCACAATAAAAATCAGCGATAATGGATTCAGACCCAATATCGCTGATTTTTTTATTGATATCCGAATTCAGAATTTTATTCACCAGTCCATTTTTTAATGACGACCTCCCCTTCCATGTGAACCACCGCCACCACCTGAGAAACCTCTTCCTCCGGAGAAACCCAATCCTTGGTGGATTGTCCTAACTTCTGCACCGCTTGTGGGTCGTCAGCCATCTGTTTTTTTAACGCTGCAATCTCATATTGACTCTGCACGTTCAAACTATCGTGCAAGACTGCCAATTGGTTGTCAATGGGTTCATTCAAGTTTTGAATTGTTTTATCAAACTCCTGTTGAGCCGCTGCCTTTATATTGTCCATTTCTACCAAGTCATTTTTCTCATGACGATACAATTGCCATGCGGCTTCCGTTAATTCAGGCGACTGATTAGGCAACAATTGATAAATCGCTTCTTTATCTTCTCTTTTGGGAAGCGTTGCCAAGGTGTACATTAACTCAGGATAGCGGGTCAACGTATAAAACCAATTCTGTTTTTCGCGGCGAAAATCGCCGATCATATCCTGAAATGTTGCTCTGGTTTGGCTTTGCGATTTCTGAAGTTGTGTCAGTATTTCAGGGTACTGACTTGCCTGTAAAATAGCCTGACGAACATCTAAATTGTAGGGGGCGATGGAAGCAATCATGCCCTTATCTGTTTCCAGCTGATTTACCTGTGCAAAAACCAAAAGAGTTGTCATGGATAAAACCATCATCGCCCCCCCTAAAAACCCATTTTTCCCTTGAGCCGCTTTGCCCTTTTTCATCTCTGCTACTCTTACTCTTTTCCATGATTTCTGAACATTTCATTTTGTTAAGTTTGTCTTCACTGCACTACTTAACAAACATAGACCGACGACATAAAAATGAGCTAAATTCTATATTATAAACAGATTAAAAACTCCAATTTAGCCAATTTTGACACCATAAAAGTGCCCTCCAAAACAGAAGTATTTCCTCCTCATTTTCGGTGGATAGGCACTGCTTTCTTATTGGCAACTTTGGCTAAATGAGTGACTACAATTACCCTCATTTTAAAAGATTTACAAGTCCTTTTCCAGAGGTACGTCGTCCTTTTCCACCGTGATTGAACATTCGCCAATTAGAGCAGCTACGGCCCCGATGGCAGCCAAAACAGGTGCAAAAACAGCCCCAACGACCCCAAAAGTGAGTGGAAACGACATCAGTTCATCCCCCGATTTATCGTGAATAGTGATTTTACGTACGTTGCCTTCCTTAATCAATTCTTCAATCTTATGAAGCAGGTTTTCGCCGTGCGTAACAAACGTTTCTTTGATTGTATTTTCCATTTCAGTAAGCTATTAAATGTGTAGTTTGGTATTCATTAGGCAGGTTAAACGCACCTAAATGGTGTTGTTTTTAATAATATTGAGCAAGTACTGGTCATTCCAACCTGCTTTTTTACGCCTTTCTTTGATACTATGCTTGTCATTTTGCTGTTGTA
>NZ_JAIXST010000181.1 GCF_027484545.1 Runella sp.
ACCATTATCAACGATTTTTTTTATAATTTCCCATCGGGAATTAGTCAGTTCGGTAAACTGTACTCGATTAAATTTGAGTTTTACTACTACCATAATAACTTATGTTTTGACAATCACATTTTTCCAGCCTTCCACTACCGCCGTTTTTCCTACCCATTTAGTGTTATTGGGAAAGATGTATTCGACATCATCAGCGAGTAAATCGCCCCAAGCTTCAACGTTAAAATCAGCTTGATAAGAGATGGCTTTTTCGGCCAGTACTGTATAATTAGAAGTAGCAAGGGCGAAGTCGTTTTGTTGCGAAGCAGTGGTCCGGTCGGTAGAAGAACAGCTTACCGACCCGAACCAAAAGCTAAAGATAAAAAGTAGGATAAAGGGGAAAGAGTTAAGAGTTTTCATAAATGGGTTGAGTAAAAATACACAACAAAGATAGCGATGGAAAGCGCTAATTCTGTTTGTCTATTTGGTCAAAAACTTAGTATATTGTTGCATGTTGGTACTTTTTTTGGCTTTTGTAGACTTTTTATAAGTTGGCTCTTTTGGCTACTGAGTAAGGGAAGGAGAGTCGGCTAACCCTATTCTTTGGAGGATGGCTTTGAACCGGGAGTCAGAATGAAGGAAGGTAAAAATCGGGGATACTTTCAGGTACTCGGGCAAAATGCCCACATCAACGCCTTTTTGGAGGTAGTGTAAACAACTTTCTTTGTCATTCAGACCAGCATAAATGATGGCAAAGAATGTGTAGTTTTCGGCGGTGTCGGTCAAGGAACGGAGATAGGGTTCTGCAAGGTCTTTTTGCCCCGATTTGAGTTGGCAATAAACGATGAGCGTTTTGATTGATTTTACGTCAGAATTAAGTCGGTCCGATTTTCTGAACTCCTCTAAGGCAGACTTATAATCGTGTTTATTGATAAAATAAAAAGCGGTAGCGTAGTAATACAGATAGGAGTTACTGAAGAGAATGGCCCCGTCTTTGATACTTTTTTCGGCTAAATCAAATCGACCCGCATAGGAACAGTTGCCAATGTGCCCGACCAGCACAACGGGATACAAAGGGTCTAAAGCAACGGCTTTGGTACTGTATCGAATCGCTTCGTCCAATCTTCCTACGGAGCGGAGCGCTAAACTATACCAATAATTGATTTGGGCATCGTTTGGGCTATGTTTCAAGGCTACCTGATACGTCGAAAGAGACTGTTCCCATTTATTTTGGGAGCGATAGACATTGGCCAAAATAGCGTAGGCCATGCCATTGTTTTCATCCAATCGGATGGCCGTTAAGGCATTTTTTTCAGCCATTTGGTAGCTCTTTTGCAAATCCATGTAATCTAGGCTTCCGAGCAGATAATACGACGAAGCTTTGTAAGAATACGCATCGGCAAAAGTAGGGTCTAAGGCAAAGGCTTTATCAAAACGTTGGATACTGGCTTCCAACCCGGCTTTGGCGCGGGTAAGCTGTAGCTGTTTGCCTTTTAAGTATTCATTGTAGGCCTCCAAATTGGTCGTCGGTACCCGTTCAATTTTTTTATTCTGTGCCGTACTGAGTTTCTGATTCAATTCATTGGCAATCTCTTTGGCGAGGGTACTCATGTGGCTGAAAATAGTCGAGAGTTCACCTTCGTAATTATTAGCCCAAACCACGCGGTCTTCGTTCGCCTTAATTAATTCAATATTGATATGGACGGTAGTACCCACTTGTAGAACGGTTCTTCCCAGAATGTAATTGACATTGAGTTCTTTAGCAATTTGGGGTGTCGTTTTTTTAGTGTCCCGGTACCGCATGGAGGAAGTTTTGGAGATGACAATCAGATGGTCAATCAAAGCAATAGAGGTATGAATTTGTTCCATAATTCCATCGCTGAAAAATGAATTTTCGGCGGCTCCTAAATTTTTAAAAGGCAAAACGGCAATGGAGTTTTCGGTTGGCACAGGAGAGGAAGCCAAGTCAATGGAAGTTGAATTTGTGGACGCAGTAAACTGTTGCCAAACAAAAATACTTGCCCAAATTAGCAGAACAGTGCCTAAACCAAGCCACCAATTGTTGATTCTTAATGCGGGGAATTGATGAATAGTAGGAAATGGTTGCGTAAGAGTTTCGAGATTGGGCGGTGCAGCAATCAGGTCAGCCTGTCCGTTTTCTCTCGGTTTTCTATATTCGCTGGGACTGATTCCGAACTCATCCGTAAAGTATTTGCTGAAACTTTGCGGGCTGTCAATGCCTACGCGATAGGCGATTTCAGCTATTTTCAAAGGGGTGCTGTCCAACAATTCTTTTCCTTTATGAATCCTTCTTTGACGGATATAAAGTGAAGGTGAATGGCTGGTTTTTTCCTTAATATGACGGAATAATTGGGAGCGGCTTATGCCCAGATCACGGCAAATTTCGTCAATTGAATAAGTAGGGTTTTCAATGTTTTTATCGATTAATTGGTTTGTTTTATCAAGAAATGAGTTTTCCAAAAGGTACATTTTTTCGTAGGGTCAGGGTAATCAGGTATATTTTTTCAAATATCCAAAAACTCCCGTTATCAATGGAAGGAGAGGTTTTTGAATGCAAGTATATGGATTCTAAATAGTACTTAGCTCTGAAAACAATCTGACGCATCTGTGATTTTACCGCGGGAGTTGTTAATTGAAATCCTGCCCTCTCCAATGCAATGCAGAGGGCAGGAAGGTAGGTTATTGGACTTTAACGACCTTGATAGTGGTTTGTTTAACAGCAGTATTAACTCTCATAAAATACATTCCGTTGGCTATATCGCTCACCTCAAACGCCTCCTGATGTTGGTTGGTTTCAGGCACAAAAGTGCGCTGTAACAGCGTGCGCCCCGAAGCATCCAATAGGCTCACGTTTACTTTTTGGTCTTTGGCGTTATTGACACTCAGGTGCAACGTTTGAGAAACTGGATTGGGCATGACTTGGGCGGAGAAACCGTTATCCGTTATCCGTTCTCCGCCGCTATTTTTGCGGCACCTACTCCGACCCCATCTTTGAACTGAATTCGGAACCAGTATTCCTGATAGGCCAGTACATTTCCGGCGGGTTGACGGATAAATACTTCCCTGTCCTTTTTGATCCCAGTACCGAATACTGAGTTTGAATAAACCCTTGGGGAAGCCTTCGTCGTGAATATTAACACCGTTTCCGTTGTCCTGATAAAAGCCAAAGGCAGGATGGTTTTGGGCGTAGAGTTCGGTAAACCCTTCGCGATTGGCAAACATAAAATAGGGGGCATTGTTTTCGTGGGTGTTGTACGAAGGAACTACCCCCGTTTCGGGCGTGGAGAGCATATCAAACGTCAGTGAACCGTTGGTGCCCAAAGCGCAGGTTTCTGCATTGATTGTCCAATAACGATGTGCGGTCTTGTTTACATCTTCGCTGTAGAAAATCGTTGGATTGGCTTCCTTACTCAAATCCAAGGTCGGTCCGGCATCGGCGGTGATAAACTGAGTAGTCCAAGCGACTTTATCGTTTGTCTTAACAGCCTATTTCGACTGACCGATATTGATTAAAGTCAAATCAAATGAATTTACTTTTACAAGGGAACTTCCGCTTAAGTTGGCTGGTAAAATGGCCGAACCGTTGGCGTCGGTAACAGATACTTAAGTAGTAGGTCGTCGTCAATGTAGGACTAACGCTTATGTTTTTGACGGTCGTATAGGCATTGACGGTCGTATTGATCGTCCCATTGCTGTAAACAACGGTATAGGGAGCAACTCCTCTGGTGATAACGACTTTTATATCCTTACTTAACCTCGCACAAATAACAGCGCCTCCGCTTAATAGAAGTACATGTGTGTCATCCCAAACGAGTACATCAGTACAAAGTATTCAAAGGGATGGCTGATTGGGTCGGACCGCCGCCGCGGTTCACTGGTCATACTTCCTTGGTGCGAATAAGCTTGTAGGGTATGATCCACTTGGAAAAAACCGGCTACTGTCAGCACATTTCCCCGTTGAGCGGGCAACTCACAAGCATTTTTTTTGGGTAGCCAAGCGTAAACTCTTGAAGGATTTAAATTAAATCCAGTTTCATCATAAAACCACAGTTGGATTGAACCCTGCAGTTGAGCTTGACGTAAATGCTTGATTTCCTGCTTGAAAAAATGAACATTTCTTGGTCACGTTGTGATTTTAAGGATTTTCTTACCCGACGCCATTTATACTCAAACTAAAGAGGTTTGCAATCCAGTAGGGGCTGGATTGAGTTTTTGGAAATTTGTATTTATCAAAGACTCTAATTTGTCTTTGTAGTTGCCAATATTGGCAAAAAAGT
>NZ_JAIXST010000202.1 GCF_027484545.1 Runella sp.
TATTTTGTTATGATACTTGCACAATTCATTATTGAAGTATTGTAACTCTTTAAATTTGTCAAAATCTATAACATTCATGACGCAAAGTTAAATATCATAAATTATAAACCCAGTACCAACTTTTACAAACATATTGAAAAAAGCACTGCCGCCACTCCCCTAATTCTCGGTATTTGGGTAATAACGGGAGATAATTCCTAACGAAAATCAACGGGTAACTCAGCATAAATCGCTTCTGCCAATTGAATTGGAGACAAAACAGTCGCAGTAAATCGGAGCCCAATCGACATTTCTGAAAGCGGAATCCATTTTTTATGGGGAGTAAACGACAACGGCGGCGGCACATATCCTGCTTCAATTCGCCGTTGCGCACGTTTAAGACGCACTTTGGGTGGTGCTTCCAATGCAATGATTAAAATGTTAGTACCCGGTGCTCGCCAAAGTCGGTCCAGGAGCATCGACAAATGGGGCGACGTGCCGTCGCTTTCGATAATACTGCAATCCGCTTTCAAAGCCGCAATCCACACCTCCCGCCACGCCTGCGACTCGCCTTCGGGGGTGGATGCATCGATTCGACGTCGAAAATCATCAATGGCGAGCACCTCATAGTGGGGCAACCGTTCGTTTAATGCCTGAATCACTGTACTTTTGCCAACCGCCGTCGGGCCAATGAGATTGATGATGTGTCGCATAGCCAAAATTACACCAAAAATGCCTGTGAAATTTCTATTGCTTTTTCTTTTTCCCATCCTAACCCACGCCCAAACCTTCAAGAAAGATCGCTTTGTAGCTAATCGGAAAGCGGTTGTTTGGACGGAGCACGTAGAAATTAAGGATATGGATACGCCGATTATCGTAGAAGCTCTGACGGAACAACTGAAAAGCAAGGCGTACGTTCAATTGGACAGCCTTCAAGAACACAATGTGTTGACGGGTTTTCTCCTGAACCCGCCTGCAACTTTCCTATCCAAAGCCCGATTTCGAGTTGATATTTTGTACGAAAGCTACATAATAACGGTCAGTACGATACAATTGGAAGATAAACTCATCGAGGCTATTTTGTTAAAAAGCGATGGCAGTTTTATTGACCCCTTCCCCGAACGCATTGAAAAAATGGATGAGGCACTGGTTTTGATTTTTGGGATTGTGCATTGAGTATTGTTTGGGCAGGAAGTTCCGGATATTCAACGTTATATTTCATATCCGCTTTTTATTACTGTCAGAATTAATTTGAATCTGCCATTTGGTTCAATACGACTCGATTTATGAGCGGGTATAAGTATCCCATTTCCGGTTTGAAGCGTAGAGGCCTTACCATCAATCACAATGATTGCACTGCCATCGATTATTTGCACATACGTATCGAAAGCCGAAGTTTTCTCGTTAAGCCCTTCGCCACTTGCAAACGACAGGGCATTTATTGAACCCGTTGCCTTCTTCATAATTGATTTGCTTACAACAGCGTTATGCTCATATTCGATTAACTCAACGATAATATGTGCTTCCCCTTCTTCTATTTTACCGTTTTTGTTTGGTAAATTTTCTAATTCCTTGGTATCCATAATTTTAGTTCTTTAAATTTTATACGTTCTATTACAAAATTGGGATAATGATTGGATAGAAGCGTTACATAATTCAGGAGTAATGTTACATTTTTCACACATCGTTTTTGTTATGACTTATTATCCGTCTAAGTTCGTTTTTTATGACTCACAGGCTTTCATGGGCAAACCAAACATAAACGAATTTCGTAGACCATTCCCCTCATTGATCACGGCAAAATAAAATGGCAGAATGCTTTTTCCATTTTGCAAACATTTAGTAATTTGTCCTCCCAGTCAAACGCCACAGGAACTCCTTATGCATAGCCTGCAAACCTTATTACTCAACAGATAAATTTACTTAAAACTCAGGATGGGATATGACCGCTTTAATGAATGCCATTAACAAAAACAACCTTTCGCTCGTAGAACAACTCATTCAAAATGGAGCCGATGTGAATGAGTTGGATTCCAACCATGATGCCCCCGTGGTGATTGCTGCCTACAAAGGATATAACCAAATCCTCAAAGCACTGTTAGAAGCCGGTGCGGATGTACGGGCCGTAGATCCGGGCATGAAAGCCACCGCTTTACACGCCGCCGCCTACGCGGGCCGAACGGAAGCCGCTAAACTCTTGATTGAATACCACATAGATATTAATAAACAGGGTCCCTACAACGGGTATACCGCCTTACACGATGCGATTTGGCAGGACAACGTTGACATTGCCAAAGTACTGTTAGACGCCAATGCAGATTTAAGCCTTCTTTCCCACGACGGGAAATCTCCCTTAGACTTTGCCAAATCCAAGAATCGAAAGGAAATTATGGCATTAATTCACAACAAAACGGGAAAATAGTGAAATCCAAGGCATAGATAGAAACAAAGCCCCCGTCAGGGTTTTGAGCCGCTGACGGGGTTGATTTTGGTGACGAAGGCGAGACTCGAACTCGCATAGGCTTACGCCCACTACCCCCTCAAAGTAGCGTGTCTACCAGTTTCACCACTTCGCCTTTTTCCTTGATTGGGGTTGCAAAAGTAGTAGTCCCAAATGAATTTCGCAAGTGTTTACGCCAAAGAAATTAACTTTTCTACGGCCTGTTTGATGTTTTCGCGCACTTCTACAACGCTCGCTTCCATCATGTAGCAGGGTGCCGTAATGATTTTGAGGTCGTTATCTACCACAATGTCACGCACCGATGCCATCTCGGCGACTTGCCCAATGGATTCCATTCCCGCCGAGATAGCCGCAATGTCGTAGGGCGAGGCTTCGGCCGCCGTACCCACGCTTAAATGGGCGTGAAATTCCGTGCCTTCGAGCGCCTTAACAATCGTGGTGGGGCTCATGCACAGGCCCGCAATGGGTTTGCCTTGGCGCACTAAATCGATGATGAGGTTTTTAACTGAATCCAAAATCGGACCGTTGGGGCCTTCAAATGCCCATTTCGTAATGTTTTTGGCCGTTCCAAAACCGCCTGGCATCACCAATCCGTCTAAGTCTTCGGCTTTTACATCGACAATGTCCCTGATATTTCCCCGCGCAATCCGCGCCGATTCGACCAATACATTACGCGTTTCGGGCATCTCCTGCCCTGTTGTATGATCAAGAACGTGATGTTGTGATACGTTGGGGGCAAAGCAAACAGCTTCGGCGCCCGCTTCGGCAATGGCCAACAGCGTAAATACGGATTCGTGGATTTCGGAACCGTCAAAGACGCCGTTTCCGTGCAATAAAACACCTATTTTTTTCATCTGAAAATATATTAAGCCCAATGGGGCGATTAGGGATTAAAATTTAGATTAAGCCTTACTTTTGGTCAATAAAACGGTGTTCAACCTTTTGGGCTGATTAGATAGTTTACAA
>NZ_JAIXST010000224.1 GCF_027484545.1 Runella sp.
ATATCAAAGTTGATAAATCTGTAAGTGATGATATTAGAATCCAAAGGCACCCTAAAATCCCTGATTTAAATTATAGAATTAATTATTAAATGTTCAACTTATTTAATTCTCGTTCCTTAATCCATAGAAATCGATGCGGCAGTATCAAAACTGAATTTATCATCGAAGCCATTGATAAACTTAAAGAAACCTTGACCAAACCAAGCGTTATAGTGCTTGATAATGCCCGTATTCATCATTCTAAACTATTTCAAAGTAATATAGAAAAGTGGCAAAATCAAGGTCTTTATATCTTTTATTTACCTGCATATAGCCCTCATCTTAATCGCATTGAAACACTTTGGAGGCATACGAAATACAGGTGCGGGGCCGCCCGTGCGGATAAAGCCACAAGACTACAAGGACTTGAATACTTTAAAGATAGCTCTTGATAGTATTTGGGATTCTTTTGGAGTAAACTATCAAATCAAATTTTCAAAGAACAAAATATAAAATAATTGTGTACAACTACTTAAATCCTTTCGATTTACCGATGTATTCTACGGCTTGGTGAATATCGTGGAGACTGATGCCGCAGATTTTGGCTGCTTCGCGCATGTCGCGGTCTGCGACTTTGACGCGGTAGGTATCGTAGCCTTCAGTGTGATTTTTGATAAAGTTTTCATCAATGTATCCCCTCGAAATCAGTCCTTTCGCAATGGCATTCATCAAAACAATGTCAGTGTCGGGCTTGATTTGGAGGTGTAAATCAGCCATTTTAGCGGTATCGGTGCGGCGCGGGTCCACCACAATAAATTTTACCCGTGGATTAGCCGCTTTGTGAGCTTCCAGGCGCCGAAACACAATCGGGTGATTCCAGGCAGGGCTGGGGCCGGCAATCAAAAAGCAATCCGCCAATTCAATGTCTTCGTAAGTGCACGCAACGGAATCTTCACCCAAAGCCATTTTGTACCCCACCACTGCCGACGACATGCAAAGGCGTGAATTGGTATCAATGTTATTTGATCTGATAAAACCTTTGATAAGCTTGTTGACTACGTAATATTCTTCCGTTAAGCACTGACCCGAGGCGTAAAATCCAACGGAATCGGGACCGTATTTTTCGATGAACGTTTTGAAAACTGCCGCTGCGCGCTCCAAAGCCGTATCCCACGACACGCGTTGTAAATCCCCCCGCCGATTCCAACGCATCTGAGGATACAGCAATCGGTCGCTTGTATCCATTACGGTGTAGTGTAAATTCATGCCTTTGGAACAAAACATCCCTTTGCTCGAAGGGTGGTCAGGGTCCCCCGCGACGGAAATGGTCCCATCGCGGGTTTTCCTGACCACTACCCCGCAGCCTACGCCGCAGTAGCAGCAGGTGGATTTATAGGTTTCCATAGTTCAGTTCGCGGCTACTTTTATTTGAGTAAATAAATTATATTTGTTCAAAAAACAAAGCTGGTATGTCGGTACTCGAATTAAAAAATGACTTGCATCGGTTGGTTGTGAATACCGAAGACGAGGTCATATTGGAAAATGTCCGGGCTTATTTCCTCAATCTTACCTCTCACGAAGATTGGTGGGATAAGCTCCGGGATACACAACAACAACTTGTTAATGAAAGTATCAAGCAATTGGACAACGGACAAACGTATACTCATCAAGCTGTTCGAGAACGAATTTCAAAACTTTTACACAAATAGATGAACGACAGTTTTGAAATTGTTTGGTCAGAATTAGCTGAAGATTCGTATATCCAAATTTTAAATTATTTGCTTGATAATCAATATAGTAATGCGGCCATTAAATTGGATCTGGCAACTGAAAAATTAGTGAGCAGACTTCAAAATTTCAGTGAATTATGCCCACCTTCTTCAAAGATTCCTCAATTGCGAAAATGCGTGGTTAATGAATACATTTCAATGATTTATCGAGTTTCAGGTAACTTAATAGAAATCGTTGCCTTTATCGACAATCGCTCCAGCCATAGCTTTTAAACAATGGTATTTACGCCGTTTGCAATTCGGCCTCCGTTTCTATTGAGTTGACTGTCAAGGTTTGGTCACCCTATGATGGACACGATGCCGCCAATATACATAAAGGCCTGTACGTGGCTGATGGACTGCGATTTGAACAAAAAGCCCATTAACATTCTGACAAAGATTTAAACATCTTCAATCGAGAATTTGTCGAACAACAGCCCCATTAATCGGTCGTGGATTTCAATTCAAACAGGGTCGTGAACGATTGCTTTTTTATTACGTGGACGCGACAGCGGAACCTCTACAATCTCTTTGATGGTGGCTTCAGGTCCATTGTTCATTACTACCACGCGGTCAGAAAGAAAAATTGCTTCTTCAATGTCGTGCGTGACCATCACAATGGTTTTGTTGCGGTTGTCCATGTTCCAGAGTTTCAGCAACTCGATGTGCATGGAGCCTTTAATCAAAGCGTCTAAAGCTCCAAAAGGCTCATCAAGTAACAGGATGGTTGGATTGATGGAAAACGCCCGCGCAATGGCTACACGCTGCTTCATACCGCCCGAAAGCTGTCCTGGAAGTTTGTCTTTGTGAGTCCAAAGGTTGACCATCTTGAGATTTTCCTCCACAATTTCACGTTTTTCAGCAGCCGTTTTATTTTTAAAAACAGAATCCACGGCCTCGTAAATATTTTTGTACACAGAAAACCACGGCAATAAAGAATAGTTTTGAAACACAATACCCCGATCGGGTCTGGGACCTTTGACAACCGAACCGTTAGCGATGACCGTTCCGCTCGTCGGGGCGGTCATTCCGGAAATAGTGCCCATCAGCGTGGATTTTCCACAGCCGGAATGGCCGATCAAGGCAACTATCTCCCCTTTTTTAATGGTTAAATCAATATTTTTAATGGCCGTAAAAACCCCTTTGGGCGTTTTGAACGACACGCTGACGTCTTTTACTTCAATGGAAGCAGGGCGAGATTGAATTTTATGAAACTCACTCGCGGAGTCTATGGGAGCAGTAAGTGTATTGAGAGTCATGATTTTAGTGTTTTTAAACTTTGACAAAGTTTTGAACTTTGTCAAAGTTGTTTAAGCAAATGCAAAACGTTTTTGAAGCCAATCGAAACCTTTGTCGAGCAATAAGCCTACGGTGCCTATGATCAAAATGGCCGAAAGTATTTTTTCCAAACTGAGCGCATTCCAGCTGTCCCACACAAAAAAGCCGATTCCAACGCCGCCAGAGAGCATTTCGCCCGCAACGATCACCATCCAAGCCACTCCGATACTGAGGCGTAAACCCGTGATAATGTGCGGTAAAGCAAACGGAATGATGACTTTGGTAATGTATTTCCATTTGGAGAACCCATACGCTTTGGCTACGTTTTTGTGGTCTTGCGGAATGGAAGCTACCCCAAAGGCGGTATTAATCAACGTGGGCCAAACACTGGTAATGAAGATGATGAAAATGGTTGCTCCTTCGGCAGCTTTGAAAGCCAACAATCCCAACGGAAACCACGCCAAAGGCGAAACAGGACGCAGAATTTGAACAATGGGATTAATCAAACGAAAAGCGGTTTTACTGGAACCTATCAACAAGCCCACCGGAATGGCAACAAGGCTGCCTGCTCCAAAACCGCTGAACACACGAATAAGCGAACTTACCAGTTGATTTCCAATGCCTTTGTCGTTGGGCCCATTGTCATAAAAGGGAGTAGCAAGCATTTCGCTGAATACCGCCCAAGTCATGAGGGGAGTTGGGATTTCGTTGTTTGTAAGAATGGAGACACCCCACCAAGCGCCCAGTAAAAGAACGGCACTGCCTATACCGAACAAAATCGGCAGGTAGGTTTGAATTGTGAATAGTTTCTTCATGCTATTAGTAGTAAGTAGTTGGTATTGAGTAGTTAGTAGAAAGGTATGAGTCTTACTACTTTATACTGACTAGTCAATACTGTTATTTATTTTTTTGCTGAGGCCAAATATGCAGAGATATTAGCGGGGTCAAACAACACATCGTAGGTAGTCTTGAAGGCTTTCATATCGTCGGTCATGACGGGCACTTTGGCTTCGCGGGCTACTTCGGCGTAGAGGTCATCTAAAATGAGTTTTTCGGCAATTCCCTTGAAATCCGGATTGGATTTCAGCATGCCGAATCGTACATATTGCGCCAAAAACCATACACCGTGAACTTTACGAGGAGTGTTTACGAAACCTTTGTTATAAAACGTCATGTAATCATCTTTGTATTTCTGCACGCCCAAGTCGCAGCCTAAGTCGTTGGAACCCAACAAACGAGCTTCAATAACGGGCAAAGCAGCATTGACGTAAGATGGTTTGGAGAGCCAACCGGCGGCTTTTTTGCGGTTGCTCATATTGTCGAGCCATTGGCACGCCTCCAAGATGGCTTTCATTACATTTTTAGGGTTTTCGCGCTCTTTGGCCGCAAATTCCTTGTTGACAACCAATGCTTTTTCGGGATGGTGTTTCCAAATATCCTGCGTTGCTATTTGAGTAAAACCGATATTTGTAGCGGCTGCTACGCCATTCCACGGTTCTCCTACGCAGTAGCCTTCCATGTTATCAACGCGCATATTGGCGACCATCTGCGGAGGCGGAATGGTAATAATTCCAACCGATTTTTGGTTGATGCCTGCTGCTGCCATCCAGTTACGAAGCCATATATCGTGCGTTCCTCCCGGGAAGGTCATGGCAAACGTTACTTCCTTTCGTGCCTGTACCTGCTTTACCGCTGCCGCCACTTTGTTCATTTCTTTGAAGCCTACCAATCCGCAAAAATCTTTGGAGAGCGTAATGGCTTGACCATTGTTGTTCAAAACCATGGCAATCTGCATTTCAGAGCCTGCTTTGCCTCCTAAACCTGTATAGACGGAGAAAGGCATTCCGAATAAGCAATGCGCTCCGTCGAGCTCACCGTTGAGTATTTTATCGCGAATATTGGCCCATGATGCTTCTTTTGAAAGTACCACGTCTACACCGTATTTTTGAAACAGGCCGAGTTCTTTAGCTGCCACCAAAGGGGCGCAGTCAGTGAGGGGGATAAAACCTAATTTTACTTGAGGTAATGCTGCTTTTCGCATCGACACGCCACTAAGAGGAGTGCTGCCAGTGCAGCAAGAGTAAATTTATAAGTAGTTTTCATTTTGGAAAGACAATTGGATAGCAAGCTTGGATACATATTCAGGCAAGATGTTTTAGGTGAAAAGAATTGAATAGACTTTCTAAGTCTCAAAGACTTAGAAAGTCTCGACGCTATTGCTTAACCCCTAACTCCGCCAAGAAATTACGTAATAGCTACTTGGAGTTTAGAGAGTAGTTTTTGGGTTTGGTTGGTTATGGGCTCAAGCACCCAATTGCCATTGATTCTTACTTTTCTAACCTC
>NZ_JAIXST010000193.1 GCF_027484545.1 Runella sp.
AAACAGAAATATGAAAGCTATCAAAGTGAATTGGTCATTTACTACTGAAAAAGCTCGAACAAAAATGCAAAATAGATATAATGAAATTAATGTACAAAATTAAATTGCTACAACACTACTTACCTCCGGCATTAGTTTCATTTATTGAATCTGCGGCAAAATTAATTCTAAAGTCGCAAACCACAACCTTCCGAACCATTTACGGGCAATGTCTGTTATTTTGATGTATAAACAAAAACTGAAATATGAGTCAATTCATGGTCGAATTTATTCTCCCCGACGAAATGACGGAGGAGTTTGTAGCAAAAATCCCACGTCAACGCCTTAAAATCAATCAGTTGATGGAGAAAGGGAAAATTACGGCCTATTCACTATCCGCCGACCGAACCAAACTTTGGTGCGTTCTCAAAGCAGAAACAGAATTTGATGTAATGGAAATCATCTCGGAATTTCCGTTGATTGATTTTATGCGCCCTACCATCACCGAATTGATGT
This sequence comes from Runella sp., assembly GCF_027484545.1. Taxonomy (GTDB): domain Bacteria; phylum Bacteroidota; class Bacteroidia; order Cytophagales; family Spirosomataceae; genus Runella. The sequence goes on from NZ_JAIXST010000193.1 coordinate 496, forward strand.
TCAATAACACCGCCACCGCCGTAAAACTACCGATGTTTTCGCTGAATTAACTACTGTTTTTCAACCCAACATTACTACATTTGAGGAAAAATCGCAGCTGTGACTCCTTCTGAAGTATTTGAACAACGCCAAACTGTATTCCTCCAACAAGCCGAAGTATTCCAACGTCGTTATAGCCAACTTTCAACGGCACGTCTTTCCATCTTCCTTGCGACCATAGCACTGACATGGGGACTGTATCGAATTAATTCAATGGCTGCCTTGGCAACAGGTGTGTTTGGTTTAATTATTTTTGCCGTTGTTTTACGGAAACACCAAAAAACCGCGCGTGAACGTGACTTGTACCGAGCCCTCGCAGAAATTAACAAAGACGAGATTTCGCGTCTTTCTCTGCATTTTTCCCGAGCGGAAACGGGCGAATCCTTTGCCGTTAAAAATCACGCTTATTGCAACGATTTGGATGTTTTCGGGCCTCATTCGCTCTTCCGATTACTTAATCGTGCTCATACACGAGTAGGTATGCAGACATTGGCCGATTGGCTGCTTGACCCCGCTGACCCCATCGAGCTCGCTGTTCGACAGCTGGCTATCACTGAACTTACTCCCCTACTCGACTGGCGGCAAGAAATGGAAGCAGTTGCTCGCTTGGAAAAGCAAATTGCCGAATCGACTGATTTTTTGCACCACTGGCTTCAAGCGGGCGAAAACGAGTCTATTCTACGGTGGAAGCATCTTCGATGGTTCCCCATTTTAACCATTGCGGGTATCATTTCTGCTTTTATGGGGCTGATTCCTTGGATAGTTGTCGTTTTACTTTTGGGTTTTCACGGTTTTATTTTGGGTAAACTAAACCATTCCGTCAAGGCGTATGCCGAACAATCGAATGGAATTGTGGATACACTTAAAGCTTTTTCAGCTTTGTTGGAAAAAATTGAGAATCATTCTTTTACTTCGGCCAAACTGCGTCAATTGCAAAGTCAGTTGAAAGTTTCTGCCACTGCTTCCAAAAGCATTCAGGAGTTAGCTTCCGTGACAGAAAATCTTAATTTTCGCCTGAACCCTTATTTTATGCTTGCCATTGGGCTACCTACGCTTTGGGATTTGCAATGGATGACTAAACTCGAAGTTTGGAAACGTACCCACCAACACCATCTTAAAATTTGGCTCCATGTTTTGGGAGAATTTGAAACGCTGAGCAGTTTAGCGGGCTTTGCTTACGCCAATCCATCCTATCCTTTTGCCGAAATTTCACCAAACGATTTTCACTTGAAAGCGACCAAAGCGGGACATCCAATGATTTTGGGCGAGAAACGCGTGAGTAATGATTTTGAAATCAACGAAGTAGGACAAACGGCTATCATCACGGGTTCTAACATGTCGGGAAAGAGTACTTTTTTAAGAACGTTGGGCATTAACACCGTACTCGCTCTGTCGGGTTCAGTTGTGTGTGCGGAGTCATTTTCGTGTTCAATTGTGCGGATATTTACCAGTATGCGTACTCAAGACTCATTAGAAGAAAATACATCATCTTTTTATGCCGAACTGAAACGCCTGCAATCTTTGCTTCAATTGGCCAAGTCTTCGGGAATTCCAGTCTTCTATTTTTTAGACGAAATACTAAAGGGAACCAACTCTGCTGACCGTCACCGTGGCGCAGAAGCCCTTATCAAGCAGTTGCATTTACTAAATAGTTCCGGCTTTGTTTCTACCCACGACCTTGAGTTGGGCCAAATGGAAACGCAGCACGATTACATAGCCAATTACAGTTTCAATTCGACCTTTTCGGAAGGAGAACTACATTTTGATTATCACTTGCAACCAGGCATTTGTCGCGAGTTCAACGCCACGGCTCTTATGCGGCAAATTGGGATTGAAATCGCTTGAAAAGGGGAAAAAGTGTAAAGTTAAAAGTGTAAAGAAATTCATTTATAAAACAGGAAAGCGAGCTTATGGCTCGCTTTCCTGACTTCTGACTTCTGACTTCTGACTTCTGACTTCTACTTCATATTCGTGTACACATTCTGCACGTCGTCGTCTTCTTCGAGGCGTTCGATAAGTTTGTCCACCTCGGCCATTTGTTCTTCCGTCAATTCTTTCAATTCAGTCGGGATACGCGTAAATTCTGCCCCTTTTAGTTCAAAACCTTTTTCTTCCAAAAATTTCTGAATAGTTCCAAAGGCAGTAAATTCACCGTAGATATTAATTTCGTTGGTTTCGTCGTCCAAGAACACTTCCTCGGCTCCAAAATCAATCAATTCAAACTCAAGTTCTTCTAAATCAACGCCTTCATTGGCGATTTTAAAGACACACTTGCGTTCAAACAAAAAGTCCAGCATCCCGGAAATTCCAAGACTGCCGCCTAATTTGTTGAAATAACTGCGAACGTTAGCAACAGTACGGTTGGTATTGTCAGTGGTAGCTTCGATAAGAATCGCAATACCGTGCGGGCCTTTTCCTTCATACACCAACTCTTTATAGTCTTCTTGCTCTTTGGAAATTGCTCGTTTAATGGCCCGTTCGACGTTGTCTTTGGGCATATTGGCGGCCTTGGAGTTTTGGATTACCGCCCGCAAACGTGAATTATTTTGCGGATCAGGACCACCTGCTTTTACGGCCATTACGATATCTTTTCCAATCCGGGTGAAGACTTTCGCCATCATGCCCCAACGTTTCAGTTTACTTGCTTTTCGGTATTCAAACGCGCGTCCCATATCTTAATGAGTGATTTGTGAATTAGTGAATTAGTGAATTTTTATTGCCGTGACCGGTGAAAATACTAGCTACTTGGGAGGGCATTACAACTCTAAAAGTATCTGATTTTTAAGAATGTCTTCCATGGTTTCCCGTTGACGAATGAGGTGAGCTTTGCCTTCATAAATCAACACTTCAGCCGGACGAAAACGACTGTTGTAATGACTGCTCATCGTAAATCCGTACGCCCCGGCATTGAGCAAAGCAAGTATATCGCCTTCACGTACTTCGTTGATTTCCCGGTCTTTGGCAAAGGTATCAGTTTCACAAATATAACCTACGACATCGTACGTTTCGGTTTTGACTCCTTCAGGATTCGATACGTTGACAATGTGATGGTATGCATCATACATCATCGGACGGATAAGGTGATTCAATCCTGAATTCACTCCCACAAAAGTACGACTCGGAGCGGGTTTAACGACGTTGGCCTGTACCAATAAATACCCTGCTTCACTTACCAAAAATTTACCCGGTTCAAACCAAAGCTGCAGTTCATGACCCAGTTTTTTGCTTAAATCCAGAAATGCCTCGCTGAGGTGAGCCCCCAATTCAGGCATATTGGTAATATGGTCTCCTTTTTTGTAAGCTACTTTAAAACCGCCTCCCAAATCTATAATTTGAAGATTAGGGAATGATTCGGCAAATTCAAAAATCACGGCAGCTGCCCGAACAAACGCATCGGCTTCCTTGATGTCAGAACCGGTATGTTGATGTAAGCCTACCACGTTGATGCCGTATTGCTTCACAATCCGGAGAATGTCTTCGCGTTGGCGTATGTCAATCCCAAATTTTGAACCTTCGTGGGCAGTCATGATTTTGACGTTGCCTCCTGCCGCTACGTTGGGTTTGATACGAATCATGCAGGGAGCACTTCCGCTGTAACGCTGACCGAATTTTTCAAGAACAATGAGGTTATCCAAATTGATCATCGAACCGGCTGCTACTGCGGCTTCAATCTCGTCAAACGACACGCCGCTGGGAGTAAACGTAACTTGGCTCCCCGTATAACCTGCGTGAAGTGCCAATTGCAGTTCCTGCGGAGAGACAACATCAATTTCAACGCCGTTTTGGCGCATCAATTTCAAAATAGAAATATTGGTAAGCGCCTTGCAGGCAAACTTAATTTTCAGGTTGACATTGGGAAAAGCGCCGCGCAATTGGTTGATTTTTTCGACAATTTTGTCAGCGTCGTAAACATAAAGCGGAGTGCCAAATTGCTGTGCTATATCAAGTACAGGAATGTCTTGGATTGTGTATTGGTGGTTGCTAATCTGCATCAGGTTGAATTTCGAGCCGCAAAGATAGTGGTTGCTTCTGCTTTTTCAAACCTTCCCTACTTGGGTAAACACCGGAAAAGTAACCGTTTTTGTCTTTTCTCCTCCCCAAAAGTCGGCTAATTTCTGCTGCAAGTCTATTACGGGGTTTATTTGGTTGATTCGTTCAAACTTGCGCACGCTCGACCACGTATGAAGATAATTGCAGAGTTGGGCCAAGGTCCACTCGTAGGTTTGAAGAAATACTTTTTTTTCTACATTTCGGTAAGGAAACGGTATTTCAGCGTATTGATTTTCGACGTGACGCCGCTCTTTGTCCCAGTACTCCCCAACAGTATTTTGGTAAAAATCGTTAATGACAACGTCAATTTCAGGAGAAACCCGGACTAATTCATAGGTCCAAACTGCTATCAATGAATTTGGTTTTCCAACTCGTTTAACTTCATCATTAAACCGCTCAAAATCAAACCAATGCAATGCTTGACCTACCGTAATTAAATCAAATGAGTCCTCGGCAAAAGGTGTTATTTCTGCGGAACAAACATGGTAGTGGACGTTAGAAAGCGGTTTGGCCTGTTGCATTTGGGCTTCGCTGATGTCAGTGGCTTCCACTTTGTTAAATCGTTCAACCAAAACGTTGGCTACCTGACCATTGCCCGTACCGCAATCCCACGCGTGGTCAACCTTTTCTACCCGCTCAAACATCCAATCGTACAACGCCTTTGGATACGTGGGACGATACAAGGCGTAGTCAGCAGCATGACCTGAAAACAAATCTTTCATAAAATGATAAACTGAGGAAGTGAGGTTTGATTACGCGATTGTCGTTAAATTGCGTCGAAAAAAACCATACGCATGAAAAAAATCTCCTTCCTCTTTTACACCGCATGGGCGGCCCCGTTTTTACTTTTCACTTTAACCTCTCTCGCCCAAGTACAATCAGGACCGATGGTAGGTTATTCCGAAATGCGCGAAGTATTGCTTTGGGTTCAAACCAAGCAGGCAGCCAAAGTAAAGTTTATGTATTGGGAACAAGGCAATACAGCTCTGAAAATGAGTACGGAAGAAATGGTGACCAATAAAAACACGGCCTTTGTAGCACGGCTCATCGCTGACCAAGTGCAACCGTCCAAAAAATATGACTATGAAGTTTGGGTAGACAATAAAAAAATCAATGTGAGTTATCCGCTTAGTTTTCAGGCGCAAGTGCTTTGGCAGTTCAGAACAGATCCGCCTACCTACAAATTTGCATTTGGCAGTTGCGCCTACGTCAACGACGCGCCCTACGACCGTCCTGCGCCCTACGGTGCGGAATATGAGATTTTCACGTCCATTGCCGCCAAAAAACCTGATTTTATGGTGTGGGGGGGTGATAACACCTACCTGCGTGAACCGGATTGGAATACCCGTACGGGCATTTTGTATCGCAATACCCATACGCGCTCTTTACCCGAAATGCAACCGCTTTTGGGGTCAACGCATCACTACGCTATCTGGGATGACCACGATTTTGGACCTAATGATTCCGACCGCGGCTTTTAGCTTAAAAACATGACCTCAGAAGCATTTCGTTTGTTTTGGGGAAATCCCAACTATATTTTTGAAGGAGCATGTACGGGCACTTTTGAGTGGGGGGATGCGCAGTTTTTCTTATTGGATGACCGTTGGTTTAGAGCCCCTAACGACCGCAACGACGACCGTACTTACTTTGGGAAAGCACAAATCCAATGGTTGATTGATGCGCTGGTATTCAGTAAGGCAAACTTTAAATTTATCGTGACGGGTGGGCAAATCATCAATGCCGCTTCTCTTTTTGAGAATTATGCCATTTTTGCGGAAGAACGCAATTATTTATTGCAACGCATTGCCGATGAAAAAATCCCAGGTGTTATCTTCCTAACTGGTGACCGTCACCACACCATCCTACATCGCCTCAATCGTTTCGGTACTTATCCGTTGTATGATTTTACAGTTTCGCCGCTGACTTCCGGTCCGGGCAAGCCCAACGACAAAGAAAAAACAACCGATACATTTGTTGAAGGAACATCCGTAGAGAATAAACGCAACTTCAGTACATTTGAGATAACCGGAAAAGCTGATAATCGCGTGTTGAAAGTCTCTATTTTTGATTCAAAAGGAGTAGAACAATGGCAACGGGAAATCAAGGCAAGTGAATTGAAGTAGTTTTCAGGTTTATTAGTCATTTACACAAAAGATGGATTTAAAAGTAGCTCTCGTTCAAACCGTTTTACATTGGGAAAACCCAACGGCCAACATGGCTATGTTGGAAGAAAAAATCGCGGCCATGGAGCAATCAGTGGATTTGATTGTGTTGCCCGAAATGTTTACAACGGGTTTTACCATGAATCCGGCTGCGGTAGCCGAGCCAATGAACCTGACTACTTTTAAATGGATGCGACAAATGGCAGCCCAAACAGGCGCTGTTGTTACGGGGAGTTACGTTATGAGAGAGGGTCAAAGTTACTATAATCGTCTATTGTGGATGCAGCCCGACGGTGAGTATGATAGCTACGACAAACGTCATTTGTTTAGAATGGCCAAAGAACACGAATCGTACACGGGAGGTACTCAACGAATCATCAAAGAATGGAAAGGCTGGAAAATTTGTCCGCTGATCTGCTACGATTTACGATTTCCAGTATGGGCACGAAACGTAAATATGGAATACGACTTACTGCTTTACGTAGCCAATTGGCCTTCGGTTCGTCGTCAGGCTTGGAACCTACTTCTGCAAGCAAGAGCTATCGAAAACCTGAGTTACGTCATCGGAGTCAACCGCGTAGGAGACGATGCCAATGGGCTGCCTTACGCGGGTGACTCCGCTTTGATTGATTTTAAAGGAGAAGTCCTGTTAAGGAAATCAGACGAAGAAGGAATTTACGTATATAGCCTTCAAAAAGAAACACTTACAGCTTTCCGAGAGCGCTTTCCGGCGTATTTGGATGCCGACCAATTCAGTATCAAAACAGAATAATCCATGCTGAAATTTAGGCCAGCTCCTGCAATCTTTCCACAGAATAAGCCAACGGTTTGTCGGCAAAAAGTACTTTTGTTTTTGCCCAAGTCGTCTTGAATAATTCGGAGTCCCGGTACCGATTGAGTGCAGTGGCATCGTCCCAATAACTGTAGGTCATAAACACGTTAGGCAGGTCTAAGTCGCGCAAAAGCTCCAATCGATGACAGCCGGGCATGGCACGTATCTTTTCTTTAGATTCTTCAAAAACAGTTAAAAAATCAGCCACTTTATCAGGCTGAAAGGTCATTCGTACTATTCGGATAAGCATATATTGGAAAACGGATAACGAATATACAGCGGGACCCGCAGCGGCAGACCGTGCCCGCGCGGTAACGAATACACGGAAATTAGAAAACGGTTACACGGTTATACAGATAACGGATAACGTCTCCCCCTGCTTATTTCCCCCGATAAACGGCTTTTCTCTTCTGTAAAAATGACATCATTCCTTCGGCAGCATCGTGGGTATGGCTAAGTTGGTCCTGTTGCACGGCTTCCAATTCGAGCATTTGTTCTAAATTAGAATAAAGCGATTGGTTCAGCGCCAGTTTCATCGCGCCAATGGCTTTGGTAGGCGCATTGCGATAATACGTCAACACATCACACAACTCAATATCCAACTCGCTTTCAGGTACGGCTTTATGAATCAAACCTAATGCCACCGCTTCAGGGGCATACACGCGCCTGCCCGTACTTGCTATTTCAAACGCTTTTTGCATTCCCACCAAACGCGGCAGAAAAAACGTCGAGCCGGCATCCGGCATGAGACCGATATTGACAAAAATCTGGCTCAAATAAGCCTCTTTAGATGCTATAATTAAATCACAAGCCAATGCCAACGAGCACCCGGCACCAGCGGCCACTCCATTAAGTCGACAAATGACCGGTTTGGGGATAGTCCGAATCGCCAAAATCATCGGATTGTAGTTTTGACGGAGCGATTCCCCCAAACCAGAAGCCTCTCCCATTCCTTCTTTCAAATCAGCACCGGAGCAAAACGCTTTTTCACCGGCACCCGTCAGCACCACCACCCGCACCGAATCATCCGCATGAGCTGCCTGAACCGCGGCGGTAATGTCCTTGAGAAGCCCCGGACTCAAGGCATTATAAACTTTGGGACGATTAAGCGTAATACGCGCTATCCCATCAGAGATTTCGTAGAGGATATTTTCGTACATAGGTTTTAGAAGTAAAAGATGAAGGACTGTTTCGGAATACAAATGAACAAATAATGTTACACAAACCACCACACAGTGATGAGACTTACTAAAATTCCTAAAAATACCCCTGCACCTACCTGAGCAGGCGTATGGGCATTGAGTTGTAAACGGGCGCTTACGAGCATACCACCTAAAACGAGGAATATCAGAAAAGGATAAAGGAGATTATTTTCACTGAATTTCACGGCAATGCCGAACACAGCACCTACGAATCCCCCAATGCCTGTACCGTGCGCACTGATTTTCCAACTCAGACTAATAAGTCCTACCAAGGCAATCGATACGGTGATACTTCCTAAAATTATTCCAATTTCGGGGGCAATTTCTGAAAGAGGGGCTAACTGATAACTAAAAAAGTAAGTGGCAAATGCGTAAAAAAACGCGGTCAGAAAATAAGGGAGTTTGCGGTCAGACAAATCGTCTAAATGCAGGCTTTTGACGTATCCGGCGCGGTAGAGGTAATAAATTCCCAAAGCAGGCACGAAAAAAGTAGTTATGCAAATGAAGCCCAACAACGTAAGTCGTATCAATGGCGTAAGCACATCAACACCGACAATGGAAGGAGAAGTGAAAAATAACAAACCCAACAAAAATGTGGGCATTAATAAGGGGTGGAGTATGACCGAAAGAAATTGGGCTAAGCGCGTATTCAAGGAGAAGTTATCTATTAGTGGTTATTCACAAATCAAAACTGTACAAAAGTACATCAATAATGAATAACGCTTACTTGGACAACCACTTTTCTCTACAACTGTTTTCTAAGTCGGGCTACAGGTATGTTGAGTTGTTCACGGTATTTGGCTACCGTACGGCGGGCAATATTGTACCCTTTTTCGTTCAACAACTTTTCAAGCTTGTCGTCTGATAAAGGATTTCCTTTCGGTTCGCTCTCAATCAGGTCTTTCAAGATTGATTTTACTTCCCGGCTGCTGGCGTCCTCCCCATATTCGGTTGAGATACCTTCCGAGAAGAAATATTTGAGCGGATACACCCCAAATTCGGTTTGTACGGCTTTGCTGTTAGCTACCCGCGATACCGTCGAAACATCCATATCAATACGCGTAGCAATGTCTTTCAAAATCATGGGTTTGAGACGAGTCTCATCCCCATCCATAAAAAACTCGTGTTGGTATTGAAGGATGGCATTCATGGTGCGCTGAAGGGTATTTTGACGTTGCTTGATTGCGTCAATAAACCACTTGGCAGCATCTAATTTTTGTTTTACAAAAGATACCGTTTCGCGAATATGTCGATTAGACTTATCGCTTTTGTCATAGGTATCGAGCATTTCGGCAAATGAACGACTGATGCGGAGTTCTGGCGCATTTTTGGAATTAAGGTGTACTTCCAGTTTGCCGTTGTTGTTATTAATCCAAAAATCCGGTAACAGGTATTGTGCCAAACCATCTTCACCTTCCACAGACCCCGGTTTTGGATTCAGTTTAGTGATGAGATTAATGACACATTTCATTTGCACATCGGTGATATTGAGTCTTTTTTGGATTTTATCGTAGTGCTTTTTAGAGAATTCTTCAAAAAAGGCTTCAATTACTTTAATTGCGTAAGTAACATATACATCGGCAGCGTCTTTTCTGCCAAGTTGTAACAAAAGGCACTCCTGCAAGTTTCTAGCACCGATTCCGGGAGGATCAAACGTTTGAATTTTCTTTAAAACCTGCTCTACTTCTTCAATGGAAGAATAAAATCCCTGCGAAAACGCCAAATCATTCACAATAGCCTGCAACGAACGACGAATATATCCGTCATTTTCAATGCTTCCCAATAGCTGCAAGCCAATCACAGCCTGACGGTCATTGAGTCGTAAATACCCAAATTGCTGAATTAAGGCATCATGAAGAGTCAGCATAGTAGCGATAGGCATTTCTCTATCCTCTTCAGGATAGTTGCCATCGCTGTACATTTTATACCCGCCATACTCGTCATGATGGAGATAATCATCCAAGCTAATGTCGTCACGATGATTGTATTCTTCATCATAATCGCTGTCGGCATTATCGTCATATGTATCATCCTTTGCGCTCAACTCTTCATCCATCCCCTCTTCCAATGCCGGATTAATCTCCAACTCCTCCTCAATTCGTGTTTCCAATTCCGCCGTTGGTATTTGTAATAACTTGATAAACTGAATCTGCTGCGGCGTTAGCTTCTGCTGTAAAGTCTGGTTTAGGCTTAATTTCTGCATGATAGCGTAGGGGTTATAGAGGATGTTCCATGCGTTTTGTTTTGGGTACATTTTACTTACAGAAAAGCCACTATCAATAGTCGTGCCAAAATTATAAATTCGAGTTATTTTTTTTATAATATTTTTTCGTTTTTGTTTTTAGTACAGTGTTTAATTAGTTACTTTATATTTTGCCCGCTGATTTACGCTGATGTTAAAAACCGCAGATAGCCGCAGATTTTGGGTTATTAATTCTGTTAATGAGCGTTCTGTGTCAATCCGCGTTGTATTTTAATCTCGGTTCGCCGTTGCGAGCGTTTGTCTGCGGGATAAAAAATAGCACAATACTTTTAAAACACTGTATTTAGGTACTGGATTATAAAGTTAGTTGGTATAAATAATTAGTTCGACAATAACTATTTTGCGTTAGAACACAAAACTGAATAATTCTTATGGCACAAATTCGATTGCAAATATTGGATGACAATGGAACTGAACTGGCTACTAAAAGCTATAATTTAGGGGATAGCTTAGATGATTTATCAAGGATAGAGCAACAAATCGAAACTCTTCGTCCAGAAATTTTGATAGATATAACCTCAGAGTTACTGTCAGCCGAGCAGTCAAAACACGAAAAAAACACTTTTAGTAAAGCGCGGTCATCGCATGGTAACAATAAAGACGCTCAATGGGTCATTTCGTTTTTCGGTTCGTAAATATGCCCTTGAGGGTCAAGTCAACACATGGATAAATCTAACAGACCCAGCTTTAGGAGAGCATTATGAAAGTAAACTATTAGAAGAGTATGTTTTAGAACAGGTTCGTGATGTAAGCTACGAGAAAGCCAGTAAAAACGCGGGCAAACGCATGGGTAATGCCACTATAAGTGATATGCGAATCCATGAAATGGTTAGAGCCTATGCTATTGGCAGTGCGCGCAAAGTAATGCTATAACAAAAAAATAGACAACGGGGGCAAATGCCTAACTTTGGAGTGACTAAACTCAAAGATTATGTACCTATTTTGCCCAAGTTGTCAC
>NZ_JAIXST010000207.1 GCF_027484545.1 Runella sp.
AATCGAGTCACGCAGGGGAATTGCACCCCCACGTTCTCACGGAACCGTGCGTGAAAGTCTCCCTTCACACGGCTCTTCTTGTTTATAAATCGCATTTATGGATGTACCAGCGCCCAGTGAACAAATAGCTTAGGATTGTCTTTGTATATATGTTTTAACCATCTGACTGCGTCATATTTATACAAACCCTTCTCCCATTTGACCCATTTCAATAGTCGGTGGTTGAGTTGATTCCAAACATATCGCATTGATTTATTTTCAAATTTATGGTAATAATTGATTAAACCACGACTAATTTGATTCACCTCTTTGGCGATTAATAGCAATGGCTTACGCCATTTATGAATCTCCAAAGATTTGAACTTTTGCAAGATGCTTTTCTTCGACTTAGTACTGACAAAGGTGCTGGGAACTACCTTGAGCCTCTCTTTGAATTTGACCATGCTCGGCTTAATGGTGAATCCAAGAAAATCATACTTCTTTGCATATTCCTGTATGGACTCCCCTCTCAAGTTCACTATTTGTGTCTTTGTAGGGTGCAAGTTGAGTTTGCAATCGTTCATGCGTCTGGTAATTCCCTTCATCATAAACTGCGCCTGTTTCTCCGTCTTGCAATGTACCACCATGTCGTCGGCATACCTTTCAAAGGGCTTCTCAGGATGAATTTTCTCCATCCATTTGTCAAATACTACATGCAAGAAGATATTGGAAAGTAAAGGGCTGATTACCCCACCTTGGGGCGTACCTGATGTGGATGGGACAAAAGTTTTGTCATTTTGTACCACTCCTGCCTCTAACCACCTTCTTACATACATCAACACCCACTTATCTTGGCAGTAGTGAGCTACCGCTTTCAATAACAATTCATGGTCTATGTTGTCAAAGTATCCTTTGATGTCTATATCTACCGCAAAATCGTGGTTGAATGTGTTGATTTGTGCCGAAATTACGGCATCATGGCAACTACGATTGGGACGATAACCATATGAACTCTTGTGAAATTGTGGTTCAACTATCCTCTCAAGATGTTGTCTGACTACCTGCTGGGCTATGCCGTCGAGTAGGGTTGGAATACCTAAATTTCGTATTCCCCCGTCTTTCTTGGCAATAGCCACTTGTTTGACAGGCTGCGGGAAGTAAGTGCCTGATGCCAGCCGATTCCATAGTTTGAAGAGTTCCGTTTTTAGATTTTTATCCAAATACGTCCAACTCATGCCATCTATGCCTCCGCTACCGCCGTTGGCTCTTACTTCTTTGTACGCTTGCCAAACCATTGCTCTGGTTATTGGTTGCGATTTTGTTTCATAGTAATCAATCATCCCATTGCTGGTTGTAAATTGTTTTGAAACCAAACAAGCTCAGTCCTTCGCTCCATCTCCGTTACAGAAATCTCAACACTACTACAACTGAGTCTGCCACCGTTGTCTCATGGCATCCATCCATGACTGCTTCTTCTCTCGATTTGACAGTGCGACAACGACTTCACTTGTTCCTTAATACAGCCTATAAGATGTTGCTGCCAACTTTACCCCGGATGCCACGCAACCAGTAATCAGGTATCTGTTGCATTCTTATCGCAAGTACAAACGTAACTACCTGCTTTTGACATCGTCTTTGCCCTATCGAGGCTTCATCGTTGGTTACTTTTCGTTCAGCTCCATCTTACCCACCTACAAGAATCGTTGTTCTGGTTTTTCCTTATCGCTCACCACAATATAGTTTCCAAATATCGCAGCATAAGGTGGTTTGATAACTACTCCTGAAAGTCGTCATCGGAAGTCCAATTCATCTACATTTTAGCCCTCGAAGTCAGCCGTTCAGTTCGCTCGAACTCCGCACTTTATGATTGTTAATAGTAGATGCCTTCCATCTGTTTTAAAGCATTCTTACTAAGTTGATGCTTAGCTCAATTCAAGTCACACACGTTTTTGGGCTTGGCGAAGGGACGATTTTTGGCATAAAAGTTCAATAGAATTCTCAATGTTGAACTTAGTACATATATTTCATTCAAGCACTGAACCCGCTTTTTTGCCAAACGCCTGTTGAACAAAACCTTCGGTAGCTATATTAGCCCAAAAGGGTTAATTTTACGGCAAATTTAAACTTAAAATTAATTATGACAAAAAAAGAATGCTGATGAGCGCTCATCAATCGCGCCAGTAGAGAAGAGCCTGGCTTTCAAGAGTTAATCCACCGTTTTGAGCGTAGTATTTCGATACTTGGCCGCAGCCCAAGTACTTTCAAAAACTATTCCATGCATATTGCGGCCATTGCGCTGCATTATGGTAAAATCCCCACCGAACTCGATCAAGAGCAGGTCCATGAGTATCTCTTTATGCTCCAACAGCGGAGCATAACCCCATCCCAACCCTATTTCAAGCATACCTTTTATGGGCTTCGTTTCCTCTTAAAGAGCGAAGGCTTGCCCTACAGTTACCTGCAAAAGGTAAACAAACTTCCCGTTGTATTGAACAAACAGGAGGTTTGGGCGATGCTCAAAGGGTGTAGTTTGCTTAAACACAAGGTCTTAATCGGTCTGTTGTATGGATGCGGACTGCGTTGTTTGGAAGTTCGGAGTGTAAAATTGGCGGATTTAGACTTTGACCGTAGGCAACTAAAAGTAGTGCAGGGTAAAGGTAAAAAAGACCGCTATGAGCCACTATCTGAGCATCTTATTCGAGGACTTATCGGACCGCCGACGCGGAAGTTATATTTCAGTGGAAAGACCCACCGACTACCTCTTTGGTGGAGTAAATATTATAGACCGTGCAGGCGGAGACTTTGATTCTCGTTACAGCCAAAAAGGGGTACAATGGGCTGTGAAAGAAGCCGCCAAACGAGCTGGTATCATCAAGGACGTCCATGTACACACGCTGAGGCATACTTGCGCGACTCATTTGTTGGAAGATGGCATGGATATAATCAGTGTCAAGAATTTTCTGGGACATGAGAACATCGAGACCACTATTCGGACCGCCGATGCGGCTATATCTTCATGTGGCGCAGTTGCAAACCAAACCCGTTTTTAGCCCACTTGACACGTTGTTTTCGCAGTGCAGCCTGTTTGGGAAGTAGCCCATGTGCTGGGTCGGCTGGGCGATGGCATTGAAGATTTGGGATTAAATGGTTGGCAAGTTCGCACCTTGCGAGCGATACAACATTGTAGAACTTCTGTCATGGGCGGTCATGTAGATGCCTGTGATGCCTGCGGCCACATTGCTATCAGTTACAATTCTTGCCGCAACCGCCACTGCCCTAAGTGTCAAGGCCACAAGCGAGAAGAATGGATACATCGGACCGCCGAAGCGGGCACGGGAGGCTGATTTATTGCCGGTACCGTATTTTCATGTGGTTTTTACGCTGCCTTCTGAGTTGAACCCATTGGCACTTCATCAGCCCAAATTGGTTTATGATTCGTTATTTGGGGCTGTTTGGCAGACCTTAGAAACTTTTGGCAAGCAAAAGGGCTTGCAGATGGGTATGATGCAGCATACATGGGGTCAGAATCTGAGCTTACACCCACACCTACATTGCATCGTTCCAGGCGGTGGTGTAGATGCCAAGGGCAATTGGCACAATCTGCGAGCGGATGGTAAGTTTTTGTTTGCAGTAAAAGCACTCAGTAAGGTGTTCAGAGCCAAGTATATAGGTGAGTTGAGCAAAAAACTGGAGATAGACAAAGCGACCAGAGAAGCACTTTTTAAGAAAAATTGAGTGGTGTATTCCAAGCGGCCTTTTGGAAGTCCCAAATCAGTGGTGGAGTATCTTGGGCGTTACACGCACAAAGTGGCCATTAGCAACCATCGCATCCAGCAGGTGGATGACGAATGTGTTAGGTTTTCCTACAAAGATTACCGCCAAAATGGCTTAAAAAAGAGCATTACACTAACCCACAGTGAGTTTATCAGGCGCTTTACTCAGCATATATTGCCCAAACGTTTCGTTAGAATACGTCATTTTGGTGTACTTTCAAGCACATGGAAGCGTGTAAAGTTCAAGAAGTTGCGGGAGTATTTTAAGCTAAAACCGGCAGAAGCACCCGAACCCAAAACCTTGCTAAGAAAGTGCCGATGCTGTGGCGAAGGAAATTTAGTAACGATTGAGGTATTTGGACCTTGGGGCCCGCCTGCCTCATACATGGGCGTTTGCCAAAGTGAAAGCAACGATCCCGTTAGCTAACGGGATGGGTAGGGGAGTTTATGCACTAACCCCAACAAAAACCCATGAAAATGGAGCATAAACAGCTGTAAAAGCAAAAAGCAGGTCAAAAACCTGCTCTCAGCATAGTTACCTGCCCGACGATAACTCCATAACAAAAGAAAAGGGGTTGGTGAGCACTCACCGCCACCGAAGGTTTCGTTCAACAGCGGTTTCATGCCTTGGCTTTCAGCCACCACGAAACCTTAGTTATTGG
>NZ_JAIXST010000031.1 GCF_027484545.1 Runella sp.
GAACGCCAGAACAGGTATTCAAGGGAAGAAAAAGTACTATAAACAAAGTGGAAAACAAAATCAACTAATAACTTCGTTATTCAACAGAATGGTCCAGTTTCAGGGGCGCAGTATAGGGTGTTAAGTAAATGTCCCCACTTTACTGCTTGGACACAAAAACTGCTTTCACTTTAAAACCGCAAACTTCGGTAGGATAGTATGAAAGGAGTATATGATTTTGAGGAATGAATATTTGAAAAGAAAAACTAAGTAATTTACTGATAGTCTGCCTTTTTTATCTAAAATACCCTTAACCAAATCACTTCTTTCATGAAACGCCTTGCCTATTTATTTGTATTGATACCTGTACTGACAATTTGTTCTTTTGCCCAAACTCAGTCAACATCCAATGCCCATTTTTGGCCCGAAGGAAAAACCGTAGCGCTCAGTCTTAGCTTCGATGATGCGCGTTTGAGTCAGGTAGATGCAGGAACTCCGTTGTTTGACCAATACGGCGTGAAAGCTACTTTTTTTGTGTTGACGACGAGCGTGGACAAACGGCTTAATGCTTGGAAAACGGCCCTGAAAAATGGTCATGAAATTGGCAATCATTCCGAAAAACATCCGTGCAGTGGCAATTTTGCGTGGGCCAGACCCAATGCTTTGGAAGAATATACGCTCTACAAAATGAAAAATGAGTTGGTGCGAACCAACAAAGCTATTCAGGACCAACTAGGCATTACACCGCAGCTATTCGCTTATCCTTGCGGTGAAACATTTGTGGGGCGCGGACTTAACACCAAAAGCTACATACCCGTCATTGCGGAGTTGTTTTCAGCAGGAAGAGGTTGGCTTAGTGAAGGCCCAAATGACCCGACTTATTGTGATATGGCGCAGCTGACAGGTATGGAAATGGACGGGAAAGACTTTGAGCAAATCTTGCCCATCATCGAAAATGCCAAAAAAACGGGGCATTGGGTAGTGTTGGCAGGTCACGAAGTAGGTGAAGCAGGTAACCAGACAACGCGAGTAGCAATGCTGAAAAAGTTGTGTGAATATGCCCAAAATCCTGCCAACGGCGTGTGGATTGCCCCCATCGGAACCGTCGCTAAGTACGTTCAGGAAAAAAGAAAATAGGGCAACTATTGGAAGTAACCATGACAAGACGGATGAAAAATCCGTTTTTATCCGCGCTACTTGTATCCGTTTTATCCGCGTTCTATAGTATTTATTAGTTGACTATCAATTGATTATTATGCGATACCTTGCGCTTTTCACTTTGTTGACTTTGTTCTCTTATCAACACCCTCCCAAGCTTTCGGCTGAACATCGAAAAGCCTTAGAATCATTGCAGGTGATGGAAGGGTTTAAGGTGGAATTGGTCGCTGCCGAACCGCTCATTGCTGACCCCGTAGCCATGGAAGTGGACGAAGACGGCAACATGTACGTCGTAGAAATGCACGGTTATCCTTTAGACGTGAGTGGTTCGGGGAAGGTAAAACTGTTGAAAGATACTGATAATGACGGTTTTCCTGACAAGAGCATTGTTTTTGCCGACCACTTGACGCTGCCCACGGGAATCATGCGTTGGAAAAACGGAATCATCGTTACCGATTCGCCTGACGTGCTTTATTTGGAAGATACCAACAACGATGGTAAGGCCGATATTCGCAAAAAAATGCTTTCTGGTTTTGCGCTGTCAAACCCGCAACATAATCTCAATACGCCGCGATTTGAGCTGGACAACTGGATTTATTTGGGGCACGAAGGGGCCGTGACTCCTTTTGTGTATAAAAAAGAGTTTGGCGATAAAGGCACAAAAATCGTTTTCCCCGATAACCCGAACGCTCCGCAATTAGGCCCTAATGCCAATGGACGTGCAGTGCGTTTTAAGCCAGACAGTTACGAAGTAGAAGAGTTATCAGGAAGAACCCAATACGGTCATGCAATGGACGCGTGGGGGCATCATTTGTACACAAGCAATGCCAATCATTTGTACCATGAAGTATTGGCAAATCAATACCTGAAAAATAATCCTGCGTTGCTCGTTCCGAATGCTACACAAAACATCTCTGACCACGGCGAAGCGGCAGAAATTTACCCCATTACCGAAGCTCCTAATCATCAGTTATTGACCGATGTAGGAGTCATTACTTCGTCTTGTGGCGTTACGTGGTATTTGGGAGGTGCGTTTGGTGAAAAATTCAAAAATGTGACGTTCATTGCCGAGCCTGTGCATAACCTTGTTCATGCGGATATTATCAAAGATGCCGGGGCGAGTTTTGTGGCGAGTCGTCTGAATGAAAAATCGGAATTTTTAGCTTCTAAAGATGCGTGGTTTCGGCCCGTAAATTTTTACGTTGGTCCCGACGGTGCTTTGTATGTCATTGATTATTACCGCCAAATCATCGAACATCCCGAATGGATGTCGGATGAAATTACACAATCGGGAGCGTTGTACAATGGCACCGACAAAGGGCGTATTTACCGAATTGTTCCCGAAAAAGGTTTGCCGATGAATTGGTTAGGGAAACTGAATTTGTCCAAAAAAACGTCGGTAGAATTAGTGAAGTTGCTCGAAAATGAAAACGGGTGGTATCGCCGAACGGCTCAGCGTTTATTGTTGCACCGACAGGCAAAAGAGGCTGTTCCCGCTTTGAATGAATTGATTTCGAAAGGCACATTACCCGAAGCCAAGGTTCACGCGATTTGGTTGTTGGATGCAATGAAAAGTCTTGAAAATGAAGATTTTGTGTGCGCTTTTGGAAGTGCAGAGGCAGGGGTAAGAGAAAATGCAATACGGGTTGCGGAGCGATATCTGAACGGTGATTTTAAGGAGAAGTTGGAGAAGGAATTGGTAGCCTTACAAAACGATGACAATGCCAAAGTTCGCTTTCAATTGCTGAATACACTCGGTTTTGTAAAGTCGCCGGAAGCTGAAAAAGCCCGGTTAGCCCTTCTGAAAAGAGATTTTAACGACCGTTGGGCTGGACTTGCCGGCATTGCTTCTTTTGCGGGAAAAGAGAATCTAATTTTTGATTTGGCCATCAGAGAATTTACCAAAAAACAAACCCCTGAAACTGCCGAATTCTTTTCCAATTTAGCGGCTACCATTGCCAATGGGACTGATAGATTGGCTGTTTCGGAAATGCTGCAAAAAACAACAATCGACACTCGGGGATTTGATTGGTGGAAGGCGGCTATGCTAAACGGTATCACTAAACTTTGGCAATTTAAGAAGGGCGCTGGCAGTTTATTGATTTTGCAAAAAGAGCAATTATTGGCCAATTTTTCAATGACAACTTCGCCCGAACTTCGGGCTGCTTCGCTGAATTTATTGGAGGTGGTGGGTTTGCCTAAAGGAAAATTGTTGGATGAAAAGCTGGAAAGTGCGGTAACAGCTTTAAACAATCCTGCCTCACTTTCAGAGAAAGGAACTAAAGCCGATGCTTTTCGGGCCGATGGCATTGCCTTACTTTCCATGGCAAATTCAGGTGAAATCAAGCCACTTCTGCAACAATTACTCACTCAACAAGAAGCGGCAGCAATTCAAGTGGCTGCGTTGAAAACACTGGGGAAAACGGCTGATGGTCAGACTTGTTTGTTTTTATTGAAAGAGATGAAAAACTTTTCTCCTTCGCTCAAAAAAGAAGCGGTCAATGTGTTCTTATCAAAGCCCGAACGAATCAATTTACTGTTAAAGGCCATTGAGGAAAAAGAAGTTGAAAAATCGGTGATAGGGTGGGGGCAGATGGTACGATTGATGAATTACTATGATACCAACATTCGAGCCTATGCCCGTAAAGTGTTGTCGGTAAATGAAGACCGTAAGGCCGTTTTGAATAAATACATGCTGGCATTGGAAATGAAAGGCGTACAATCAAAAGGTAAGTTGATTTTTGAGAAAAATTGTGCTTCCTGTCACCAAATTGAAGGCTTAAAAGGCGTGAATTTCGGCCCTGACCTTTCGACGTTACGCAGTCGAAATGCCACTTCCGTTTTGACAGAAATCCTCAATCCCAACAACTCCATTGCCGACAATTATGATTTTTGGACGTTGGAACTTAAAAACGGAACTTCCATTGCAGGGGTGATTTTGCAGGAAAATGCCACCGGTTTGTCGGTCAGAGAAATGGGTGGCGTGGAAAGCGTTATTCAGAAAAAAGATGTTTCCAAAATGCAAAAATCCGAAACTTCAATTATGCCTAATGGCCTCGAAAATGCCATCAGCGTTCAGGAAATGGCCGATTTGATTGCGTTTATCAAAAAACAGTAATTTTCCCTTTAAGCAATTAAGTAAAAATTTTGGAGTGTTTGTGTTACTGTAATTGTTTGATTTTAAACGATTAACAGTTAACGGATAACTGTTAACTTATGCTTTAGCGCGTTAAAACTGAACCCCTGAAAACTTACCGTTATTGCGTCGCCAAATGGTAGCGTCGCTTGCGTTGATTTCTCCGTCTAAATTGAAATCACTGAATGTATACCTTCCAAATTTTCCGTTGTCAATCAGCCACATCGTGGCGTCATTTGCGTTGATTTCAGAAAAGGAAGCCTTTTGGGCATCGGACGCATACAAACAATAGGTGGCACCTACCTGAAGTTGCCCAGAGGCTGGTAAACCCGCAGGGATGTAGGATTGACGTTGGGTAAAATCGTACGTGATTTTATTTTTGACAATTGGAACGGCATCATGAGATACGGCTCCGATATGATTTCGGTGTTCTACGGCCACAAAGAATGACTGTGTTGGATTTAAGACGGGACAATTGGCTATCGCGGTTATCTTCCCGTCTTTGTGAAGCAAAGCGGCCGTTCGGTAAACGGTTGTGGTGGCTTCTTGCGGAGCTGTACGTAGTGAAAGTAACACCCAATCCACGACGTCGGCGGCATAAATACTGGAGGACTCCGTACCGTTATAGTTCCAGGGTGCACTCTTGTAAGGTTGACCTGTGGGCGTGGCAACTGCTAACGCACTCAAAGGCAACTGACCCGGAAGTAATCCCTGCTGATTGAGTTTGGTACTCATCGTTGTGCCACTCATAGCTCCTTCCAACAGTACTTTTACTTCAAGACAAACAGTCGCCGCAGTGGGGGCGCTTACCTGTATACTGATTTGAGCACGGTCGCTTTCGCAATTATTAACCGTCTGATTTACAAAATAATTGCTCGTTCCAACAGTACTTGTGGAAGGTGTTGGCGCAACAGTATTTGCCGTTCCGCCCGTTGCCGAAGTGTACCATTTTATGCCCGAACCGACGGCCGTGAGTACTGCCGGTGCTTGGCCCTGTGTGTAAGTGATGACAGCAGTCACCAGCGGTTTCGCGGGCTTGGCTTTGACAGTCACATCTATTTTTGCCCGATTGCTTTCGCAGCCGTTGACGGTTTGAGTCACAAAATGACTGAGTGTTGTTGCGTTTGTTGTGGATGGAGTTGGAGCAATGTTACTGCCCGCTCCCCCGTTTAGCACCGTATACCATTGCAAATTTGTGCCGCTTGCAGTGAGGGATAAAGCCGTTTGTGACTGACAATATTCAATATTGTTTACTGAAGGCGCAGTGGGTTTACTCTTAATCGTCACATCTATTTTTGCACGGTCGCTTTCGCAGCCGTTGAGGGTTTGAGAGACAAAATAAGAAGAAAGACCAGCTAAAGAGGTAGCAGGAGTTGGAACAACACCGGTGCCTGTTCCACCAATAAGACTTGTGTACCATTTTAGACTTGTTCCACTGACAGAAAGTGGCGCAGCGGTCTGCCCCTGACAATAACTCAGAGCAGAAGTTACCTGTGGTTTATCGGGTTTAATTTTAACATTCACATTGATTTGAGTGCGATTACTCTCACAACCGTTCACAGTTTGTGAAACAAAATAACTGGATAAAGTAGCTGTAATAGTAGGGGGAGTAGGGGCAATTGGTGTACCTGTGCCTCCGTTGGGGAGAGTGTACCATTGTAAATTGGTTCCATTGGCAGAGAGAGACACGGTCGTTTGTCCTTGGCAATAATCTACATTACTTGCCGACGGAGCAGCGGGTTTAGAGTTGATGGTAACATCTATTTTTGCTCGGTCACTTTCGCAGCCATTGGGGGTTTGGGAAACAAAATAGGAGAAAAGCCCGGTTGAAATAGTGGATGGAGTAGGAGCGGTATCGCTTCCAAGTCCTCCCGTAAGTGTCGAATACCACTGCAAATTTGTGCCGTTGGCCGTAAGCGGGGTAGCAGTTTGTCCTGCACAGTATCCCAAAGCAGAAGTTGCCTGTGGCTTATCGGATTTGCTTTTTATGTTTACGGTGAGTTGAGTACGGTTGCTTTCACAACTGTTTATGGTTTGTGAAACAAAATAACTCAGTAAACCGGCGGAAGATGTAGTAGGAATTGGAGCGTTAAAATCTCCGGTGCCACCCACGGAACCGCTGTACCATTTCAAATTACTTCCGTTGGCAGAGAGTTGACCAGCAGTTTGCCCTTGGCAGTATTCTGCATTGTTTGCCGTAGGGGCAGTAGGTTTAGAATTAATCGTAACGTCGATTTTTGCCCGGTCGCTTTCGCAACCGCCGATGGTTTGAGAAACAAAATAAGAAAAAAGCCCTGAAGAGGCCGTGGAAGGGGTCGGAGCAGTCGCTTCACCGACTCCACCCGAAGCAGTGTTGTACCATTTCAAGTTGATTCCGCTTGCAGAAAGCGGTGCTGAGGTCAACTCCTGGCAATAGTTCAGGGCGAGAGTTGCCTGTGGTTTATCGGGTCTTATTTTTATACTTACATTAATTTGGGTACGGTTACTTTCGCAACCATTAACGGTTTGAGAAACAAAGTAACTGAGCAAATTGGGCGACGAAGTAGATGGGGTAGGAGAGGCGGTGGTACCTGTCCCGCCGCTTGGAGAGGTGTACCACTGTAAATTAGCGCCACTGGCAGAGAGTGGCGAGGCCGTTTGTCCCTGACAATACTCTATATTGTTTGCTGACGGAGCACTCGGTTTAGAGCTGACGCTAACATCAATTTGAGCCCGTTCACTTTCGCAACCGTTGATGGTTTGAGAAACAAAATAGGAAGTGGTTCCTAAAGATACCGTAACGGGCGTAGGAGCGGTAGAACTTCCTACACCATCCGTTTGAAAATTATACCATTTCAACTCTGTTCCGGTAGCGGTAAGTTGCGTACTGATTTGTCCCTGACAATAATTGACGGGCGAAGTAACGCCCGGTTTAGCTACATTGGCGCAGTCTATGACTTTACCCAATGCTCCTATTTGTGAGATATTGGCATCTACCCAGTTCAGGCGTTGCTG
Source organism: Runella sp. (assembly GCF_027484545.1). Classification (GTDB taxonomy): domain Bacteria; phylum Bacteroidota; class Bacteroidia; order Cytophagales; family Spirosomataceae; genus Runella. The sequence continues at coordinate 7,268 of NZ_JAIXST010000031.1, forward strand.
TGTCCAGTTTTTAAACCAATTGACTTCTTCCTGATAGGTATTTCCGTAGTAATAATTAGGCCATACCCATTCTCCTAAAATGGGCCACCGCTGAAAGTTACGTACCTGAGATTCATTTAACAAGGTCGCATTTTGGTCAATAAATGAGGTAATGTTACCCGTTGACCATTGATTTTGGCGAAGTTGCTGCCAACGGTCGCGTACCTTGATACAAAAATCGCGGTCTTCCAGAAGTCTCGCCCACCAAAAAGGGACTTGTTTATCTTCGCTTGGGCAAAATTCTCTGATAAAATCATACGCCCAGTGATTGGTTTCCCAACCGTGGCAAAAGTTGGCATTTCCGTAAGCGTGGTCATAATCCCAGGGCGCTCCCATCTTGATTTTGGAATTTCGGCTGTCACGGTCTTTGTAAAAGAAAATGCTTAATCGAAAAGCATCAATGTTGTAATTTAATTCGGTCAGCAGAAAATAATCGATAAAACTGTTGACATCAATGTATTTGGCGTAGCCATTGGTTGGGTCTTTGAAATTAGTAGATTTCAGTACGTTCTCAAATTCGGTAAAATGATTTTTGATGTAATTATATTGACCATCAGTAAGTACCTCTTTTTTGGGATATTCTACCATCACGTTGATTTCCATGCCGTGATTGGCAAGATGAGGGGAAAGCCAAGAGGCATTGCTCGTTCCCGTATTTTTGTCAATTTTCAGTATATATCCCCCCGTAATCGCGTCGCCATCCGTATCGGTAGGTTTTAAGGAAGCAATATCAATTCGATTGACGTCGCGTTTGATTTTCTCCATCATAATGTAGACGCCTCGATAATCACCATCCAAAACAAGCTCTACATACTTGGTTCTGGAAGCATACCGGCCCATTTGGTTAGACAGATGATACGTCAGTACATCACGCATCAACGACTTATCGGTGTAACTGGCGTTGAGAATCCAATCGCTTTCGGTAGGCATCCCTAAGATGGGAACATTAATACTTTTATCCGTACCGTCCCGAGTTTCAAAACCATAGGGTTTTTTAGGGAAGAACTGAGATGCCGAGCCCCGGAGCTCAATTCCTACAGTGCCGTCAAAGCTGTTGAAAGGGTCGGGGAGGTTATTATTAAACGGATTTTTGTAATAGTTTCGATTGCCTGTTCCATTGTCAATGATACCCATCTTAACATTGACTTTGGGCTCATCTACAATAGTTTTACCCTCGGTATTGATAACTACAATCGGCAAATTAGAAGATTCAAAATTTTGGGCCTGTGTACCAGTAAAGGTTAAGTGTAAGAGCACTAAAAATGCTGTAGCGTATAGCTTATACATGATTGTTGAGTACTGATTTTGCTATTACTTTGAGTACGGCTCAAAAACCATGCCACTTTTGCGTTTGGGAATTTCGTACCTTTGCATAAAATTGAGGTGTTAAAAATTATCACCATTAAGAAATGGAATCCAAAAGACAACAGAAAGTCGCTCGACAAATTCAGAAAGATTTGAGCGATATTTTTCAGAAAGAAGGTCGGACTTGGTTCGACAACGCGTTTATTACTGTTACAGTAGTAAGAATGTCACCGGACTTGGGAGTTGCGCGGGTATATTTGAGTTTTTTAATATCAAAAAACAAAGGACTTCTTCTCGAACAAATTCAGGATCGCAGCAAATCAATTCGCCAATTATTGGGCCAGAAGATTCGTCATCAATTGCGTATCGTCCCGGAGATACACTTTTACTTAGATGATACCGCCGAATATGCCGCAAAAATGGACATATTGTTTGCAAACTTAACAATACCTCCTACCAAAGGAGAAGAAAATCAGTAAATAGAATTCAGAAGTCAGGAGTAAGAAATCAGTCACTTGCTTCTATCTCCTGACTTCTTACTCCTGAATCCTTACCCATGAATTTAGAAGATATTCGCCGCGAAATAGACGCCCTCGACGACCAATTGTTATTGTTACTCAACCGCCGAATGGAATGGGTACACAAAGTAGGTGAACTAAAAAGAGCTACTCAAACCGTTATTTATCGCCCCGAGCGCGAAAAATCAATACTGGACCGTGTCAAAAAGCAAAATACAGGACCACTTACGTCCGATGCCATTGAAGCGATTTACTTAGAGATTTTTGCGGCGGCACGTAACATCGAATTGCCTGAGCGAATCGCTTACCTCGGTCCTGAAGGAAGTTTTACGCATCAGGCTGCTGAAAGTCGTTTTGGGGCTATGAGCGAATACATGACGCTTCCCACGATCAAATCTGTTTTTGAAGCCGTGGATACAGGTCGGGCAAAATTTGGCGTGATACCCATTGAAAACAACCAGGAAGGAATTGTTTACGAGACGGTGGATTTGCTGAACGAGACCAGCATCAATATTGCTGCAGAATTGAAAATACCCGTTCATTTTGCGTTGGCAACCGAGTGTGAGAATCCTTCAAAAATCAAGCGAATTTATTCCAAAGACATTGCTTTCCGGCAGTGCAGAGGATTTCTTAATAAGTATTTTGAGCAAACTCAGCCCGAAGAAATTCAGGTGGAATCAACTTCCAAAGCTGCTAAACTTGCTTCTGAAGATCCCGAAAGTGCAGCAATTTGCTCGGTTATTGCCGCCCGATTGTTCAGTTTGCCCGTTTTATTTGACAATATTGAGGATAACGGTAACAACCGAACCCGCTTTTTTATATTGGCCAAAGACTTCGTTAATCAGCGTAGTGAAAATGATAAAACTACGCTTATCGCTCGCCTTCCCGATACGGATAAGCCGGGGATTTTGGCGGGTTTTCTCCAAGATTTCAAACGTGCCAATATCAACCTGACCAAAATCGAAAGTCGGCCTTATAAAGGCAGTGAGGATTTTAATTTCTGGTTTTTTATTGAATTGGAAGGCTACTTTAAAGACGAAAACGTACAAAAAGTTTTCAAAAAACACCATAGCTACATCAAATGGCTGGGAAGTTACGTTAAAAATGCGTGATGGAGTGTTATTCTTGTTTGCTAATTCTTAACGCGACATTTGGTGATGATTTCATGGCAGGATTTTGAAAAAGTAGAACTTCGTGCGGGAACGATTGTTCAAGTGGAAGACTTTCCAAAAGCACGTAAACCTGCTTATAAAATTTGGGTTGACTTGGGGGATGAAGTAGGGGTAAAACGCAGTTCAGCACAGGTTACAAAACGTTATTCAAAGGAAGAACTTCTTGGAAAACAGGTGATTTGTGTGACTAATTTTCCTCCAAAACAAGTGGCTGATTTTATTTCTGAAGTGTTGGTGACAGGGTTTATACTTCCTGATGGTGAAGTGATTCTGGCTCAGTCTGAACGTGCTGTTCCCAATGGCACCCGTTTGGCCTAACGGATTTTACGGCTGTATAATATGAAAAAAACAGCGTTTCTGCTTTTTCTCTGTTGGACGTTGCTGTTTTGGCCCGCTTTTGGTCAAAACAAGTACGCTATACTTCCTAAGCCCGCGCTATTAGAGGCCAAAGATGGGCAATTTGAACTCTCTAAAAACCTGATTATTGCCGTAGCAGGCACTGACCCTGAGCTTCGTCGTATGGCCGAAGATTTTGCACATCAAATTGGCAGAGTGGCGGGACGGGACACCAAAGTTTTTGCAGGAAATTTTCGGGTAAAAGATGGTATCAATTTTGTGGTCAGCAAGGATCCGAAATTGGGAACATCAGGCTATTTTTTAGAGATTACTCCTAAGCGTATCGTAATTACCGCAGAGCAGTCCAAAGGATTTGCCTCTGGTTTAAAATCATTGATGCAGCTCATGCCCGCCGAAATTTTTGGAACAGTCAGAGTGGAAGGTATTCATTGGAAGATTCCTTGCTGCTATGTGGAGGACCAACCTGTTCCTTAGCAGAGTCAAAAAATAGAATTTCCTTTTTTTTCGTTATTAAGGGACTTGCAAGGTTGTTTTGGTAACTTTGTGAGTCATTTTAGTTTTTAGCCCACCGGGTTCGTTTAGATATTTTTATGGAAAAAAGACTATTGAGGACTATTGACCTCCGATTGCTTATAATCTGCTGTCTACTGCTTACTGCCTACTGTTTACTGTTTATTGCCTGCCAATCTCCTGCAACTACTCAGCCAAAAGCTCCTGTTGAAGCATACCAACACACCAACATGGAAATTCAAAGCGAAAAACATAAATCAGTGGTTAACTTGCCTATCGAACTTTCGATAGCAGAGCTTTCAAAACACCTGAATATTCAGGTGCAGGGACTGATTTATGAAGACAATGATAAAGAGGAAGGTTTCCGAATTAAGGTATGGAAACGTGCTCCAATTGTAGCCGAAGCCCGAGATTCGTTGTTGTTTTACACTGTACCTTTGAAAATATGGGGAGAGAAAACCTTTCAAGTATTGGGCATATCAAATGCTCAGGCCACTGAATTTCAAGTTAATCTTAAATTTATGACCCGCTTTGGGGTGGATCCTGATTGGAAAGTGCGTACACAGACAGTATCCGCAGGATTTGACTGGGTAACAAAGCCGAGTATAAAAGTAGCGGGCATTGAGGTACCTATCACAGGAATAATCAGCCGTAAAATCTCTGAGAATCTTGAGAAGTTTTCCAAGGCCATTGATGACAATATTCGAGGAAATTTTGTGGTGAAACCCTACATTTTGCAGGCTTGGAATCTGGTTCGGGAACCGCGTTTACTGTCGGAAGAGTATCGGACTTGGTTGGCCGTTACACCTACTGATATTTTAATGACTCCCTTCAACGTTCGGAATGGAAAAATTAGCGCTACGCTTGGTATCCGAGGATTTACCCAGACACTTACGGGTGAAAAGCCAACCATAAAGCCGGTTACAGATGTTCCCAATCTTATCATTACCCCTGATGTCCCCAATGGTTTTCAAATTGGACTGATTGGAGTTGTGCCTTACGAAGAAGCATCCAAACTTGCGGCGACCCAATTTATCGGCAAGACATTTGACTTTAAAGAAGGTAAATATAAAATAGAAGTGACGAGTGTAGACATTTATGGTCAAAATGACAAACTCGTAATTAAAGCAGGATTGAAGGGAAGCATCAATGGTATCATTTATTTGAAAGGAATTCCTTACTATGATGCTAAAACGCGGTTATTATCTTTGAAAAACGTAGACTATGATTTGAATACCCGAAGCGTACTTGTTCAAACCGCCAATTGGTTATTGCAGGGACGGTTTGCCAAACAAATCGAACAGCAATTTGTGTTTCCGGTTGGGGCTCAGATAGAAGAGGCTCAAAAAGCTATTCGTCAACAACTTACTACTCGTAAAGTGGCAAAAGGAATAGATTTTGGGGGCCGTTTGGACTCGCTTGATCCCGATCAAGTGTACCTGACTCCCACCTCTTTAGTGGCATTGATTGTAGCTAAAGGACACGTCGAAATCAAAATTGACGGACTGCTTTAAGTCAAAAAAATGAGCCTCTATTTATGGTTTTTACGATTTTTTTCTTTTTATTTGATTTTTAAAGAGCGTAACTCTTTATAGCTTTGTACCCGATAGCGTTATCAGAGCTGTCTTATCGTTCCGATACCTGACGCAAGTTAGGAGCGGGAAGGAAAGTCCGGACAGCGCAGAGTACCGTACTTCCTAACAGGAAGGCAAATTGCCGGCGACAGCAGTTTGACAGCAAGTGCAACAGAAAGCGTACCGCCCTTCACCGGCATAATCTTTTAGAGAGAATGTCTATGAAGTGGTAAGGGTGAAAAGGTGGAGTAAGAGCCCACCGCTTGCCTGGTGACAGACAGGGCACTGCAAACCTTACGGGCTGAAAGACCAAATAAGCATCAACTTCGGGGCGACTCGTCCCTGTATTTCGTAAAAAATACGTTGGTGTGGGTAGGTTGATAGATTCCAACGGCGACGTTGGAACCAGATAAATGATAAGAATTCCGATGTATTTTGGAAAACAGAATCCGGCTTATAGGCTCGATGCGCTATTATTAAAAAAAATATATTACCCTTTTGCAGTAAACAACGCTCATTGCCCATGAAAAAAATTATTTTACTGTCCACTCTATTTATGTTATTGTTGGCATTGACGAACATCAATGCTCAGTCTCCTGCTCCTAAAAGTGCGGGTTATGAAGGTCCGAATAAGTTGAACACATGGGCGATTACCATTACCCCCGCCCTCACCCAATTCTATGGTGATTTGCGTCAATATGACTTTAAATTAGGGCCTGAAGAACACATTACGGGCGGGTTGGGTCTTGCTTTGCACAAGCAAATTACTCCGATTTTCGGCGCAAGTGTCAATTTCTGGACGGGCAATCTAAATGGTTCGAAGCAGCGCATTTATAATGCGCATTTTGAAAGTAAGGGCTTTCTTCAAACCTCTATTAATGCCCACGCTAACTTGAAACCTATATTATTCGGTTACGATAAATTAAAGCGTTGGAAATGGGATGTGTTTGTGGGTTATGGTTATATGTGGTTTAATTCCCGTGTATATCGCCTCGGAACGAACAATGGAGTCGAGCTTATTCGCACTAATACCAACCGAAGCTCAAAAACTGCCGGTGAATGGGAACGTGACGGTTCTACTTATACTCGTGAAATTGTATTCCCGATTGGTTCTTCCATTCATTTTGAAGCTTCCCCTCGGATTGATATTGGCCTTGATTTTACACTTAATCACGTTAACTCTGAAAAATTGGACGTGACTTATGGTGGCGGAGGTACTGAGCAGTATCCAAGACAGGACATTTGGTTGTTTAAAAAAGGAGATTCTAAACAGGATAAGTGGGGAAGTATCGGTCTTTCAGTAACTTATAAAATCGGTAAAAATGAAGTAATGGCGAAGAAAGATGCTTCGGGTAAATGGGTACATGACCCGACAAAAGGTCGCTACCACTTGCGTTATACCAATCCATTGGCATTGATTGCTCCGCCTTACAATCCTACCATGAAAGATGCGGATTCTATCTCAAAAGCAAACATGCCTAAGCCGGTTGACCCTCGTTTATTTACTGATTCAGATGGTGACGGTGTTGCTGATCTTTTTGACAAAGAACCAAGTACACCTGCAAACAGCATCGTATCAGGGGGTGGAGTAGCAATGGACCTCAATAAATACATCAAGGATATCATTGAAAAGAACTTGCCTAAAGAAGAATGTGAGGCAATGTTTGGTAATATTGAGTTTGATACGGATAAGGCGATTATAAAAGACCCATCACAACAAATACTTAAGCAAGTAATTGACTTGTTGAATTTGCGTCCTAACTGTCGTGCCGTGATTGTAGGACATACGGATGCTCGCGCTTCTGATAACTATAACATTCAACTTTCTAAGCGTCGGGTAGAAGCTGCAAAACGGTATATGATTCGTAACGGAATGCAGGATCCAAGCCGTGTGATGGTTGAGTACTATGGCGAATTGCGTCCGTTGGCTGATAACAAATCGGCAGATGGTATGACTCGTAACCGCCGTGTTGAGATTCGTATTCTTCCGATGAACGATTTGCGGTCTAAGTACCCTGCTGGTTTCCGTACAGGTAAAAAGAAAGACCAAGAGCCAGGCAAAGCGGCCAAAGAACCAAGACAAAAAAATTAATACTTTATTTGTCTTAACGATAGGATAAGTAAACACTAAGGTAAAATTGACAATAGGTTTTGTATGCAAATACAAAACCTATTTTGTTTTTTTAATGAAAACGCCGTACTTTTGCGCCCACGTTTCACCCGAAGGACGTGATCCTTCACATCGTAAACTTTACAAATACAATGGTAAGAATTCGTTTAGCGCGTCGCGGACGCAAAAAAGCGGCAATGTACGACATCGTCGTAGCCGATGCCAGAGCACCACGTGATGGTCGCTTTATTGAAAAATTGGGTACTTACAACCCAATGACAAACCCTATTAAAGTTGTTTTGAACGTTGATAAAGCGGTAAAATGGCTTCTTAACGGTGCACAACCTACAGATACTACCCGTTCAATTTTGAGCCACGAGGGAGTAATGTTACGTAAGCACTTACAGGTAGGGGTTAACAAAGGCGCTATCACTCAGGAAGTGGCTGACGAAAGATTTGAAACTTGGAAACAGGAAAAATCAGGTCGAGTTGAAACCAAGAAAGAAGGTTTGAATAAAAAACAAGCTGATGCTAAACAGGCACAGTTGGATGCAGAACGTAAAGTGAGTGAAACTCGTGCGGCTGCTATTGCCAAGAAAAATGCAGTAGGAGAAGCACCTGTCGCAGAAGCGGCTGCTGAAGCTCCTGCGGAAGACGCGGCAGAATAATTTAAAAAGCCTTATAAGTGGTATGGGTCTGCCTAAAACAGGCTCATACCATTTTTTGTATAACAATAATATGCAGCACAACGACTGTTTTCAATTGGGACACATTACCCGCACGCATGGTACGCGTGGTGAGGTAGTTATTTATTTGGATGTTGATTACCCTGAAGATTACGAAGAATTGGAATCGGTATTTGTAGAGATAAAAGGGCAATTGATTCCTTATTTTGTAAAGAGCATCAACGTTCAGAAAGGAAGTAAGGCCATTGTTAAATTTGAGGATATAAACTCCATCGAAGCAGCTACTCCTTTGATTAATTGCCCGCTCTTTTTGCCCGAAGATAATCTTGATGAACTGGACGGCTCTCAGTTTTATTACCATGAAATTATAGGTTTTAAAGTAGTGGATGATAAATTGGGAGAACTTGGAACGGTTACTACGGTTTATACAATGTCCACTCAGGATTTGATTGCAATGAATTACAATGGCCATGAAGTACTCATTCCCGTCAATGATACGATTGTGCCTGGTATAAATCGTCAGCAAAAAGTGCTTAATGTGCGTTTACCGGAAGGTCTGTTGGATGTTTATCTGGAAGAAGGTACTGCTGCGGCAGATGACGATGATACTGAAATAGACTAATATTTAGAATTTATATCCCATTCCTGACGATTTTAGTATGCGAATAGACATTATTACTTGCTTGCCGCGCCTTTTAGATAGTTTTTTTGAGCATTCTATTTTGAAACGAGCTCAAGATGGAGGACACGTAGAAGTAAAAGTACATGACTTGAGAGACTATAGTCTAAACAAACAGCGGCAAGTGGATGATTATGCCTTTGGAGGAGGAGCAGGGATGGTGATGACAATTGAGCCCATTGCGCGCTGTATTCGTCAACTACAAAGTGAACGCCAGTATGATGAAGTAATTTACGTTACACCAGACGGCGAACGATTTGCTCAAAAAGCGGCAAATCGTTTGTCAATGGCAGAGAACCTGATTATTTTATGCGGGCACTATAAAGGCGTTGATGAAAGAGTACGTGAGCATTTTATTACGAAAGAAATCAGCATCGGTGATTATGTGCTTTCCGGGGGTGAACTTGCCGCCTGTGTTATTGCAGATTCAATTATTCGCCTTATCCCTGGAGTGCTGAATGACGAAACATCAGCCCTTACCGACTCTTTTCAAGATAATTTATTAGCACCTCCTGTTTACACTCGCCCTGCTGACTTTGAGGGGTGGGCAGTCCCTGATATTCTTCTCTCGGGCCACGAAGCTAAAATTTCAGATTGGCGTTTCCAACAATCATTAGATAGAACTCGTTTACGTCGGCCTGACCTTTTGCCATAGGAAAATGGCACGAAATCTGTGAATACCCTGTTACCGACAACCTTTATTCCATTCTTCTGATAAGGTTCGTTATAGTTTATAAAAAACTCCTGATTTTAGCTCATTTAGAGTAAGGTACTCCTTTTTGGTATAGTTTTTGTCCAATTTTTTTTGACGAAAAAGGATTGTTATATAATGTACCCCAATTTTAGGACAGAGAAAGTAGGTTTTTATAAGTAAAAACTTGTTATCTATAATTTTAAAATAATACAAAAATGGGAAAGCGCATTAGACGCAATTATGACGAGAATTTCAAGACAAAAGTGGTACTTGAAACACTAAAAGAGCAAAAAACCTTAGCACAGTTGAGTAGCGACGGGGCCGCCCGCGCGGTTTGAATTACAGGCTCACCAAATTAGTGATTGGAAAAAGCAAGTTATCAGCGGTATACCGACATTGTTTGGTGTTAAGAAAAGTGGGGTTTCTGACGATGAAAAAGAAGAACTGACAGCACCACTTTATCAGCAAATAGGACAACTGAAAGTCGAATTGGACTTTCTAAAAAAAAAGTTACGGAAGAATCCATAGGGTTACCTACCGCAAAAAGAAAAGAGTGGATAGAACCTAACAATGACTCATTGAGCATCGAAAAACAATGCGAATTATTGGGATTAAGTCGGTCGAGTTATTATTATCAAGCTTGTGGTGAAAGTGCGATAAATTTGGCACTTATGAGAGCAATAGATAAATTATATACGCAATATCCTTTTTATGGAGCGAGGCGTTTGGTTGTTAATTTACCTACTGAACATCAGCCAGTTAACATAAAGAAAGTGCGTAGATTGATGAAATCAATGGGTATTGAGGCAATATATCCTAAACCTAACTTGTCAAAACCTAATTTAGAACACAAGATTTATCCATATTTATTAAGGGGAAAAAAGATAGAAAAAGTCAATGAAGTGTGGTCTACTGACATTACATACGTGCCAATGGAGCAAGGTTTTTTGTATTTAGTTGCCGTCGTAGATTGGTATTCTCGCTATATTTTGTCGTGGGAAATCTCAAACACTTTAACAACTGATTTTTGTTTGAAAGCCTTAAATGATGCTTTGAAAATAGGTCAAAAACCCGAAATATTCAACACAGACCGCACGGGCGGCCCCGCAAGGTAGTCAATTTACCTCAAATGAAATTACTAAGGTGTTAATTGACAAAGAAATTTTAGTCTCTATGGACGGAAAAGCCAGAGCTTTGGATAATGTTTTCGTCGAAAGATTTTGGCGTACCATTAAATATGAAGATATTTACCTCAAAGAATATAAGGATGGAAAGGCTCTTTTTGAGGGACTTCTTAGTTATATTCAATTTTATAATTTTGAGCGTAAGCACCAATCTTTACTCTATTTAACACCAAATCAAGTTTTCAATGAACGACTGCCAATAACTAAAAATAGTACAATATTAACTAAACCATAATACACTTATAAAGTATTAACTATTTTGTCCAATTAATGGGGTACACC
>NZ_JAIXST010000178.1 GCF_027484545.1 Runella sp.
AGTGACGTAAATTGGATTGAAAATCAACTAAACAACCGACCCCGAAAAACTCTTGGGTATTTATCTCCCATCCAGTTTGCTCTAAAACACCAAATTGCACTTCAAACTTGAATCCAAGGCTTTAGAAAGTTTTTCCACTCATCATCAGGGAACGCCTATTGGTGTCTATGACGCCAAAACGGAATTGTTTTACTGGGAGGTTTCTCGATTTGATAACAAAATGAGCATCGAAGAGCAGGGAAGAATGGGTAATGAAGTAATTAATATCATTCAAACTTTGCGAAGTCTGGAAGAAGCAAAGTTCAAAGACGAAGAACTGAGAGATGGAGATGTACTGATGCGCCCGTTGCCTTTATTTATTCCAAAAATAGTGGCTCCCATTTTTGAAGCACCCAAAAGAAAAGCGGCCAAGCCTTCCAAAAAAGAAAAACGGCAAGCAAACGCTCGCCGTCAGGAAATAGTTTTCAAATAAAATAGGATGTTTGTGCGGATACAAACATCGGCCGTTTTTTTTATTCAACTTCAATTGTGCCTTTCATGTATAATCGTACCTGACCGGCTATTTCTACGCGATTGCCGAGAAGCTTGGTTTTTAGAACACCGCCGCGATTAGATACCTGCAAGGCACTTAGTTCGTTTTTGCCCAATTTCTCTGCCCAATAAGGTGTTAGAGTGGTATGTGCCGAACCCGTAACGGGGTCTTCTGCAATGCCCGATTGGGGTGCAAAAAAGCGCGAAACAAAATCAACGGAATCGCCTTTGGCGGTCACGATAACGCCGCGAACCGGTAAAGTAGATAAGAGGATAACATCCGGCTGAAGGGTGCGAACTTGCTCTTCGCTCGCTAAGACAGCCATAAAATCGGTTTTTCCCCTCAGAATTTCGAGAGGTACGATGTCTCCCAAAGCTTCCAGCAAGGCAGGTGGTGACACAAGTTGCTTATGAAAATGATCGATGGGAAAATCTAAGACAAGCCAATCGCCTTCTTTACAAACTCGGAGAACTCCGCTGCGTGAATCAAAATTGATTTTATCGTGTGGATAATTTTCAATAAAAAACACCACATAAGCCGTTGCGAGTGTGGCATGACCGCACAAATCTACTTCCACAGTTGGGGTAAACCAGCGAATGTGAAATCCCGTTTCGGTGGGAACGTAAAAAGCAGTTTCGGCCAAATTATTTTCAGCCGCAATAGCCTGCATTAGTTCGTCAGACGGCCAATAAGTAAGCGGTACTACAGCGGCAGGGTTACCGCCAAAAATATGATTGCTGAATGCATCCAGCTGATAAATCGGGAATTGCATAACTAAGTTATTGGTACAAAACTACTGCGCTTTGGCAGTGTATTTAGTAGGGTAGGTCTTTTGCTGAAATTGGTCAAAAGGCTCTTTTTGGTAATTGTTGTCTCCAAAATAGGCAAGTACCTGATGAAATACCCGTGGCTCTAAATAGCCGGCAATCGGTTGAATCAGATTCATTTTTTCGTCCAGAATCACCGTTGTAGGAAAGCCGGTCACTTTGCCGTTCATCATGTTTTTGAAAGAGACCTTGCCAAGCATCACGTCCGCATCTTTTTCGGGATTGTATTTAACGGCGTAGAATTTTTTGCCTGTAAAATCAATTACTTCCGCGTTTTTGAAGGTGTTTTTATCCATCACTTTGCACCAACCGCACCACTCGGTGTACATATCAATAAACACTTTTCGGGGTTGTTTTAGGTTGCGTTTGTACGCTTCTTCCAACGTTAACCATTGGATTTTGGCTTCTTCCCCTTTGGATTTTTGAGGTTTAAAAGCCATCAGGCTTATCAATAGAGCAGCAAATACGGAGGCGATTCCTATCTTTTTCATGTGTTTGGCGTAATGATTTGATTCAAAGTTAACGGTTTTTTTTAGCAATTTGTTCCACCGATAGGCTACACAAATACCGCGCCATTTTTAAATAACTCCACTTGATCCTGCCTGGTAGGGAGGACTTTAATAGCAATGACAGTAAGTGACTTAGCCTTGTTCTATCGCTTTTTCAAATACCTTTTGCAGCTTTCGATAGATGCGCGTTTTGGAAGGATTAGGGCGATAGGTTTCGGCAAAACGTACGTATTCATGAACACCATCCTCCAACGTGTCTATTTTTCCTAATGACTTCATCGCCAAAAGTATAGCACCCAGGCATCCGCTTTCATTGCTTTCATTGACCCGAACGGGGGTATTAAAAATATCTGCCACCAATTGTACCCAAAAAGTCGAGCGGGTAAAACCGCCGTTAGCGTGCAGGATTTGAGTTTTATGCAGTTGATTATCAATGATTTGTCGAATTTGATTAAGATTCAGCAAAATCCCTTCCAGTGTAGCGCGGGCCATGTGTGCCTGCGTGTGTTGCCAACACAGGTTTTGATAGCTTCCACGGGCGTGGGCATTCCAAACGGGAGCGCGCTCTCCCAACAGGTAGGGAACAAAAATCAGGTCTTCTGCACCGGCAGGGACGCTTTCAGCCATGGCCAGAAGCTCGGTTGATTCTTTTAACAATAAATGCTTGGAAAGCCATTCGAGTACGTTGCCGCCGTTGTTGGTTGGACCTCCCGATACGTAATGCGTTTTGTCTAACACATAGGTAAATAATCGTTGCTGAGCATCTCGGGCAGGGTTGGGAGATGTTTGGCGTACGGCGCCGCTTGTGCCGATGGTTAGGGTGGTAATGCCTTTCTCCAAGGCTCCCGAACCTAAATTTGCTAAACAGGCATCTCCGGCACCAACAACAAACGGCGTACCGGATGGCAATCCAAGGGCTTTACAAAGACTGGGTTTGATAAGTTTTTCCTGATGATACGTAGGCACAACATCCGACAGATGGGACGTTTTTATGCCTGCATAATCCAGCGCCAATGGACTCCACTGCAAGCGGCGATTGTCGAGCAAGGCCGTGCCGGAAGCCATCGAATAGTCAATTTGAAATTGGCCAAATAACCGATGCCAGATGTATTCTTTTTGTGAAACAAAGCGACTAATGCGGTTAAAAACCGTCGGCTGTTTTTCACGAAACCAGACCAGCTTAGTCAAAGGAGCGTAAGGATGTGCAGGAATGCCTACTTGGGCATATAATTTACGGCAAATGGAGTTGGTTTTGAGGGCATCTGCCTGCGCTTCGCAACGATTGTCAGCCCAAAGCAAAGAACGCGTCAAACGGCGATTTCGGGCATCCAACGGAATGACGCTGTGCATGGCTGAGCACAAACTTACCGCTTCAACGGTGGCGTTTTTGTAACTGAGCTGTTCGGTTACGTGCCTCACTACATCCATGAAAAGCCGATAAATCTCGTCCGGATCCTGTTCTACGTAGCGGTTATGCGGATGGTAAGTCACGCAGGCGCCAGAAGCTTGGGCTACTACTTCCCCTGCCTCATCTATTGCGGTTGCTTTTACGTTGGTTGTACCGATGTCAACGCCAATCCAAGTTTTCATATAACCTCACCCTGGCCCCTGTCCTTTTTGGAGAGGGGAGTTTTTAATTGTTTCTAAAGTAGGTACAAACTTTCTTCAGCCCCCTCGAATGCGACTCCTTTTCAGAGAAGAGAGTTTTTAGTTTTTTATTCTTCAATGGGAACGTTTCGTTTGAAGGCCGCCCCAAAATCAATCAGTGATTCGGTTTTTAAAACTCCCGGAATGTGGTCGATTTTTTCGTACAATACCTTCCGCATGTGTTCATTGCTGCGGGCTACAATTCGGATGTAAAGCGTGTATTTGCCCGTAATATAATAACATTCGGTGACTTCGGGAATCTGCTTTAGGGCATCAATGATTTTTTCGGAATCAGAATCTTCTTTAAGCATAATGCCCGTAAAAGCACCCCACTCAAAGCCCAGTTTTCGTTCATCCAGTACAACGGTTGTGCTTTTTAGGATGCCAATGCGTTTAAGTTTTCCAACTCGCTGATGAACCATCGTGTTGGAAATTTTCAAATCGTCGGCAATGGCCGAATAAGCTTTGCGGGCATCTCTTTCGAGTTGCTGCAAAATCAATCGGTCGTATTCGTCTAAAGGCTCTTCCATAGGTCTTCGAATATGGGTAAGTCTTTCCAAGTCCGGCCGTTGGGGTCTTAAAGACTTGGAAAGACTCTGTTTGTTTTTACTTAGGGTCTAATGCTTTTTTGATTCTGAAAAGACAATCCTGCAAGTGATATTTTGTCATTTTATCAGTGGTGGCAGGAATGGCCGCCTGTATTTCGTTCTGAAGCAGGTTCAAGTGCGCGCGTATCATCGTTTGAACGTCGTTTTTGCGCGGGTCAGCCGACGGAGCGACGACCGCTCCAAAAACCTTTGCCGTAGCCGTTGAACCAAATCCCGGAAGAGCAGGTGCATTAAGGGCAGTTGCCATACGCTCTACATAGATTTTTTGAAGGTTCCGACGGTGGGCATCCGTTGCTTTGCGAGTTCTAAGTTCTGACCAGATACCGGTTCGTACGTCCGTAAACAATTCATCAATGGAATACGCATTGGCCGTTTTTTCAGAGGCTTCAATGAGACGTTGTAAACGGTCTGAGCCAAACAGACTTGTTAGAGTAGTTTCCTGAATTTTTGAAATAAAATCCACACCCATGTCCGGACGAATTCGATTCATAATATTGGCGTCCAAAAGCCATGTTGGAGTTGTAAATAACTGCTGATTCAAAAAAGCAACGGCGTCTTTTTGAAGTTTCTTGGGAGTAGGTTCATAAACCACTCCGTCCTGATCCATTGATTTCGGCGTTTCGTAAATTCCTCCCACGTACTTGGTGACGTGCCCCATGTAGCGACGGAACTGCCCGACCACTTCATTGTAAGCTTCTTCTAATAGTTCGTAATCCTCCCCTTCCTGGTTGGTCCATTGCGTCAAATTGGGTACAATACGTTGGAGGTTTTTGATGCCGTAACCACTGGCAATCATGGCATTATCGCCAATATCTTCGTTTTGTGAACGTGGGTCATACGGATTGGTTTCGGTCAAAAACCACAGACGGCGATTTGGTAAGGCCTTCTCTTTGTACCATTTATTCAAAATAACCTTGTCTTCTTCGGGAGTCTTGGTATCATAAATGGGTTTGTACGCCCATTCAATGGCCCAAATGTCATAATCGCCAATGCGCGGGAAGAAATCAGTTACGCCGTCTTCGGGTTGCGCCACGTAATTGAAACGCGCATAATCCATGATGGAAGAGGTATGCCCGTTCTTAGTGGTAAAGTCTTTGTCGCGCAGTTTTTCCACCGGTGTAGCTGTAGAGGCACCGTAATTGTGACGAAGTCCCAACGTATGTCCCACTTCATGCGACGATACAAAGCGAATCAATTGCCCCATGAGTTCGTCATCAAATTTATTTTTACGAGCACGCGGGTCAGCGGCGGCGGCTTGGGTCATGTACCATTTTTTGAGCAATTTCATCACATTGTGATACCAACCGATGTGGCTTTCCAAAATCTCGCCCGTACGCGGGTCATGGACGTTGGGACCATACGCGTTTTCGATGTCCGAAGCAAAGTACCGAATGGCCGAATAACGCGCATCTTCCATGCTGATAGTAGTGTCTTTCTCGTCCAAAATCACTCCCTGAATGGCATTTTTCCAACCTGCTTTTTCAAAAGCTACGTTCCAATCATCCACACCCATTTTCAGGAATTTACGCCATTGTACGGGTGTCGCAGGGTCGATGTAAAACACAATCGGTTTTTTGGGTTCTACCAATTCTCCCCGACGCTGACGCGCTTCGTCTTCTTTGTTTTTGGGTTCCAACCGCCACCTTACGACAAACGTTTTATCATCGGTACGCTGAGAATTTTCGCCATAAACGGTGTAACCATTGGCAAAATAACCGACTCGTAAGTCAAACAAACGTTGTTTCATCGGAACGGCAGGAAGCGCAATAAAAGAGGTGTTCAGCTCCATCGTAACTGCTCCCGCAGTGGAAGCAGCAGGTAAGTTGACCGAGGGAAAGGGGCTGGGTGCCCCCAACGACAAGGTTGGAGTGGGTGGAATAACTCCGTAGGTTTTCACCACCTTTACTTCCGTGTTGACTGGAAAGGTTTTGATACTTTGGATGTATGTCCGGTCGGTTTGGATGGTCGTTAATTTGTAGGCTTGCCGCACCATGGGCGACATAGAAATGACTGCGTTGTCGGTTTTGAAAAAATCAGTGACCTCAATCACGACCGAGGTGTCTTTTTTAATGGCTTTTATGTCAAAAGCCATGGCAATCGGGTCTAAATTGGAATTGCGTACTGCTTTGTAAATGGGAGAATTAGGATCTTCACTGACATTGATGAAAGCCACCGAGCGCATAAAAATTTTGTTTTCTGGCCCTTTTTCAAAGCGTATCACCTGACGATTAAGTAACTCGCCGCCGTAAGCTGGTAAACCCACCGAACCGGGCGTAGTACTTGATTGAGAGAGGCGGGTTACGGCCATCATTTCACGCCCCAAGAGCGAATCAGGCAACTCAAAAAAGTACTTGTCCTCTATTTTGTGTACGATAAACAGCCCTTTAGAAGTTTTGCTTTTATCGGTAATGACCTCTTTGTAAGGTTTAGGTCCTGTTTTCGGGGCTGCGGGTGCGGGCGTAGCGGAAGCGTTGGCAGGCGGAGTAGCAGGAGTGGTTGGGGTTGTGGGTCTTCTGTCTTGGGCTATCGCTGTAAAGCTCACTACAGACGCTAATAGAATGAGTTGTTTAATCATAAAAATGAAGTGTTGATTTTATTTAAAAGTTTGCAATGAATACAAATTTTGACTTTAAATTGTTTAAAAATAAATAAATTGACGTATCAGAAATACAAAATAAGTTAAATTTTACTTTTGAAAAAATACTGTTTTTTTCATTTGAACATCATAACTGACATGACTGCTGAACTCACTCAATCCGAATACCTTATTGGCCTTGAAAAACACTACGGGGCGCACAACTATAAGCCGGTGCCAGTCGTGATTGAGCGGGGCGAAGGCGTGCATGTATGGGACATAGACGGCAAACGTTATTTTGACTTTTTGTCGGCTTACAGTGCCGTCAATCAGGGACATTGTCATCCGCGAATTGTGGAGGCACTGGTAGCACAAGCCCAAAAATTGACCCTTACTTCGCGAGCGTTTCATAATTCAGTATTGGGAGAATGTGAAAAATTCCTGTGTGACTACTTCGGGTACGATAAAGTACTGATGATGAATTCGGGCGTGGAAGGTGGCGAAACGGCGCTCAAATTGACCCGTAAATGGGGCTATTTGGTGAAAGGTATTCCTCAAAACGAAGCCAAAACGGTATTTGCCGCGGGCAACTTTTGGGGACGTACCCTGGCGGCAATTTCTTCCTCTACCGATTCGGACAGTACTGATGATTACGGCCCTTTTTTGCCGGGTTATATCATTATTCCTTACAATGATTTAGAAGCGTTGGAACAAACCTTCCAAGCTGACCCCAACATCGCGGGTTTTATGGTGGAGCCGATTCAGGGCGAAGCCGGGGTGGTTGTGCCCGACGAAGGCTATTTGCGCGGTGTACGAGCTTTGTGTACCCAATACAACGTACTGTTCATTGCAGACGAAGTGCAAACGGGTCTTGGACGCACGGGCAAACGCCTCGCCTGCGATCACGAAGACGTGAAACCTGATATTTTGGTGTTGGGAAAAGCGCTTTCGGGTGGTGTATATCCGGTATCGTGTGTATTGGCAAGCGACGAAATTATGCTCACGATTAAGCCGGGGCAACACGGTTCTACCTATGGTGGCAATCCGTTGGCAGCAGCGGTGACAGTGGCGGCCTTATCTGTTCTCAAAGACGAGCATTTGGCCGAAAATGCCGAAAAAATGGGAGAAATTTTTCGAATGAGAATGCGGGCGTTGCAACAAAAAACCGACTTAATTCAACTGGTACGCGGCAAAGGTTTGCTTAATGCCATTGTTATCAATACCGACGAAGAAAGCCCGTTGGCGTGGCAGATTTGCCTTCAACTCAAAGACAAAGGCTTACTTTGTAAACAAACCCACGGCAACAAAATACGCTTTGCCCCTCCGTTGGTCATTACCGAAGACCAATTACATACTGCCTGTGATTTGATTGAAGAGGTTATTTTGGGAGTGACTACGGCTGTTTAGCCTTGGATTGTGTAGAGCGGAAGCCTTGGAAACCACTGTTTTTTGAGAATGACAAGGCTGCTTGATTTACTAAAAAAAATAAATGTATTTGTCAATTATTGTTCTGATTACAAAAAATATTATTTTCGTCCAATGTGCTGATTTTTAGTGCATTGGACGTTTTTTTTAACTGCCTGCCATCAGGCTATATTGTTCATTATGTGTAATTACATTAAAATATTTCATAGTGACAGCTACAAAAAATACCCTACTATACCACTTGATAACTTTTTGATAGATTATGCGTATAAAATCGGAAATCTTACTTTGAAAAAATATTAGTTCTAATTTTGGAAGCTCAATAATGAATGATCATATCAATTTTTGAATAGAGATGAAAAACTTCACAAAGCTATTTTTTCTCCTGCTTGTAATAAATATTACCGCCAAAGCACAAGAAACTAATTTTTTATTAGAAGGACAAGATGTTTCTTTAGTAGCAGAAACTGACCCTTATGGACATAAAAATCTCACTAAAGTTGGCGATAAATTGTTTTTTCTTATTGACTATCGTGGCTTGTACAAATCTGATGGTACGCAGGCTGGTACAAGTCTGGTTAAAAGAATTAACTTATTTTTTTTTTACGAATTGCATTCTACCCAAGCCATTGGCATTAGCGCGAATGGTAAAGGTATTTATTTCTTCATTGCTGGCAAGGAACTATGGCGAAGCGATGGTACAGAGGTCGGCACTTTTCCTCTTTTTATTCTACCTCAAAATTCTTATTCAAGAATAGGCTCTGATTGGCAAGAATTAAATGGTGTTTTA
The DNA here is from genome assembly GCF_027484545.1 of Runella sp. Lineage (GTDB taxonomy): Bacteria > Bacteroidota > Bacteroidia > Cytophagales > Spirosomataceae > Runella. Next base: position 8,914 of record NZ_JAIXST010000178.1, read on the forward strand.
TATTTTAGCGCTAATAGTCTGGATGAGGAAAATAAAAGGGAACTTTATAGAAGTGATGGTACTGTAGCAGGCACTTATCCACTTCGAAGATCAGGAATTGCCGATTATAATTTAGAACCGGAGCGAATTACAAAAGTAAATAATAGTTTGTTCTTTATAGGTAAGGATAATGCATTTTATACGTATTTAGACTTCGGAGGTCGAACGTATACGGTACAGGGTGGAGTTAAGCTTTTCAAAACAGATGGTAATTCCATCCAAATTATTAGCCATATGCATCACGATTTTAATAGTAGCGATGTCGAGGTTCAGCGAGCAAATATTGATATTGATAGAAGTAATCCAACTGTAGTCCTTAATGGAGTAATGTATTTTACTGCTGAAACTAAATTTAAATTAGGGTTATGGCGTAGTGATGGGACTGAAACAGGTACTTTTATTGTAAAAGGAGATTTGTTCGACGAATGGGGTGCTATCTCATCAATCATTGTTTTGAATAATTTGATATATTTTTCGCACAATGGATCATATTATAATTCGCGTACTTCCTCAATCTGGTGTAGCAATGGTACCGCAGAGGGTACATATGCGCTAAGAGAATTTAATCCACATACTTTTATTGGAACTATTACAGGCGCAAATAATTTATTATTCTTTGATATCGCAGATTTAGTGCCTGGAGGGGGAGGCACTCTTGGTTTCCATTTATGGCGTAGTGACGGTACTACTTCAGGAACCTATTATTTAAAATCTTTATTTAATAACTTCTTAGATTCAAGGAGTAAATGCAACTTTTAAAGAGGGCAAGAGAAGTAATATTTTTGAGAAAGAAGGGGTATCCCCCTTCTCCCCAAGGATAAATTACGTATAATTGCCTTCCG